>NZ_CVTX01000190.1:53396-73446 GCF_900005715.1 Pseudomonas sp. 34 E 7 | reverse complement strand
AGCGAAAGCGGCGGTCGGCGCCAGCAGTATGCTGAACAGCATCGCAGCAATCGCACGCCAGGCGCGGGATGGGCTGTGAGGCTTGGTTGGCGAAGCGGGGTTTGTATTACGTGTCATGCTGGCCGGACCTGAGTGAAAATAAAGGGTTGATCGTCCTGCCAGACCCCTGTGGGCCGAGGACAAATGGGTGGTTATTATTGCAAGTAATTCTTGTTAACTAAAGTGGCACTGTTACTTTATTTCGCTTTTTACTGGCCGTTGATCCTCTCGCGCGGCTAATCTGGGCCTTTGAGAATGGAGTTTTACGATGTCTGCGCCTTCTGTTGTGATTGTCGGTTGCGGTGATGTGGGTAGTCGGCTGGCTAGCCAATTGCTGGCCGGAGGATGGGAGGTTCATGGCCTGCGCCGCGATATTTCACGCCTTCCCGAGGGCGTTATCGGCATTGCCGGCGACCTGTTCAATAAAGACTGCCCTGAGACTTGGCCGATCGGCGGGGTGGATTACCTGGTGTACTGCGCCGCAGCCACTGACCACGACGAGGCCGGCTATCGCGCAGCGTATGTGCAGGGTTTGAAGCATGTGCTGGAGTGGTTGCAGGATTACGGCCAGGCGCCCAGGCATCTGTTGTTCGTGTCCAGCAGCAGTGTGTACGGGCAGCAGAATGGCGAGTGGGTCGACGAAACCTCTGAAACCCGGTCCAAAGGTTATTCCGGCCAGGTCATGCTCGAAGCCGAGCAGGTGGCGCTCAACAGCGGCATCCCGGCAAGCGTGGTGCGATTGACCGGCATTTACGGCCCGGGCCGTGAGTGGCTGTTGACCCAGGTTCGCCAGGGTTACCGCGTGGCGATCGACCCGCCTTTATATGGCAACCGGATTCACGCGGATGACGCGGCGGGTTTGCTGGCGTTTTTGCTGCGTCATGTGGAGCAGGGCGGTTCGCTGGACAAGGTCTATATCGGCGTCGACGACGCGCCCGCACCCTTGGCCGAAGTGGTGGGCTGGTTGCGTGAGTATCTGGGCGTGACAGAGTGGTCCGAGGACGCCAGTGTGCGGCGGGCGGGCAGCAAGCAATGCAGTAATGCGCGGGCCAAGGCGCTGGGTTGGGCACCGACCTATCCGACTTACCGTGAAGGGTATGCCGCTATTTTAAAAGGCTGAATACGATTAAAGAGTTAAGCGTACACCGCCATCTGTAGGAGCGAGCTTGCTCGCGAAAAACTCACAGGCACCGCGTTCATTCAGAAAGCACGCGTTATCGTTGACGTTTTTCGCGAGCAAGCTCGCTCCTACAGACCGGCATTAGGGCAAGCCCCCTCCCACATTTAGCTGCGTATCTGGTCGGTTATTACTTTTCAAGCAACCATTGGCGAGGGCCAGGCGTGAACTGCGGCACTTCATCCGCTTGCGCCGTGTTGATCGCCTGGAAAATCTCCAGTTGCTTGCCCTTGCGCGCAAAGATCCACGGATTGCCCACGCCGTTCAGTTGCAGCCAGATGCTGTCATAACCGCCGCTCATCGAGGCGCAATCGCCCGCCAGGCACAGGGAATAGCGGTCCACACCAGGCAGGCCGACAATCTTGCCATCAGCCTGGAACTGTACGGTGGCGCCATTGCCGACACCGTCGGTGATCTTCCAGTCCCCGCCCATGTAGGCCGCATACAGCGCCCGTTCGAAGTTGGCGCCCAGTGGCGCGCCCTCTGGAGCCGGGTCATTGGGGCGCATGAACAGTTGCTCAGGCTCATTGTCGTTGGCCACCTGCAGCAGCTTTTTGCCTCTGCGCTTGAGTTCGGTGGCAGCGCTGCCGTAGAACTCCACGCTCCAGGCGCCGGGCTTGTCAGTCAGCAACTTGCCTTCCGCTACTTCAAAACCGTTGTAGTAGCGTGCCTGCAAGGCCTTGGTATTGACCTCCCATTCCAGGTTCGGGCCAAAGGTCTGCAAGGCTTCGCGCAAAGGGCCGCCCTTGGCTGCCGCATCGATGGCGGCCTGGTTGACCCAGGTCCCGCTGACATCCAGATTGGCAGGGTTGCTGGCACAGCCGCCGAGCAGCAGGGCGAGCAACGAAGAGGCTACAAGCGCTTTGCGCATGACTAAATCCTTCTGAAACAAAGTCGGCGCAGCGATTGAAGCTGCGCCGGGTGTCTTTACTCGATGACCAGAATCGCGTCCATTTCAACCTGCGCGCCCTTTGGCAGGGCAGCAACGCCGATAGCGGCGCGGGCCGGGTACGGCTGTTCGAAGTACTTGCCCATGATCTCGTTGACCTTGGCGAAGTGGCTCAGGTCGGTCAGGAAAATGTTCAGCTTGACGATGTCCTTGAACGAGCCGCCAGCCGCTTCAGCCACGGACTTGAGGTTTTCGAAGACCTGTACGGTCTGTGCCTCGAAGCCTTCCACCAGTTCCATGGTCTTTGGGTCCAGCGGGATCTGGCCGGACATGTAGACGGTGTTGCCCGCCTTGATCGCCTGGGAATAAGTACCGATGGCGGCCGGGGCTTTGTCGCTGGTGATTACTGTCTTGGTCATGAATGACTCCTTGTAATGGGCGATGGCTTGTTGGCAGGGTTATGCACGCATGCGGGTGATGCGAATCACACCGGTCAGCGCGCGCAGCTTCTTGATCACGCGGGCCAGGTGCACGCGGTCGTGCACGCTGACCACCAGCTGGACCACGCTGATGCGCCCATCGCGTTCGTCCATGCTGATTTTCTCGATATTGCCGTCGGCCGCGTTGACGCTGCTGGCCAGCAGGGCGATCAAGCCGCGCTGGTGCTCCAGCTCCACGCGCAGCTCGACGTTGAATTCGCCGGTAACATCCTTGGCCCAGGAAAGCTGGATGCATTTTTCCGGGTTGTGACGGATTTCGGTGATGTTGCGGCAGTTGTCCAAGTGCACCACCATGCCTTTGCCCGCCGACAAGTGGCCGACAATCGGATCGCCCGGGATCGGTGTGCAGCATTTGGCGTAGCTGAGCACCAGGCCCTCGGTGCCGCGAATTGCCAGCGGGCCTTCCGGGCTTGGCAACTGTTCGCCCTCGCCGAGCAGGCGGCGCGCAACCACGTAGGCCATGCGGTTGCCCAGGCCGATATCTTCCAGCAGGTCTTCGATGGTTTCCTGACGGTACTCGTGGAGCATCGCTTGCACGCGCTCCTGCGGGATCTTGTCCAGGGCGCTGTCGAAACCGTTGAGGACCTTGTTCAGCAGGCGTTCGCCCAGGCTGATGGACTCGGAACGGCGCTGCAGTTTCAAGGCGTGGCGGATGTGCGTGCGCGCCTTGCCGGTGACCACGAAGTTGAGCCAGGCCGGGTTCGGGCGCGCGCCGGGTGCACTGACGATCTCGACCGTGGAACCGCTCTGCAGCGGTTCGGACAGCGGCGCGAGGCGACGATTGATCCGACAGGCAATGCAGCTGTTGCCCACGTCGGTGTGCACGGCATAGGCAAAGTCGACCGCTGTGGAGCCTTTGGGCAGCTCCATGATGCGGCCTTTGGGCGTGAACACGTAGACCTCGTCCGGGAACAGGTCGATCTTCACGCTTTCGATGAATTCCAGGGAGTTGCCGGCACGTTGCTGCATTTCCAGCACGCCCTTGACCCACTGGCGGGCGCGGGCGTGGGTGCCCTTTGGCTGCTCATCGCCGCTGGACTTGTACAGCCAATGGGCGGCGATGCCGTTGTTGGCCATCTCTTCCATTTCGCGGGTACGGATCTGGATCTCGATCGGTACGCCGTGCATGCCGAACAGCGTGGTGTGCAGCGACTGGTAGCCGTTGGCCTTGGGGATCGCGATGTAATCCTTGAAGCGGCCGGGCAGGGGTTTGTACAAATTATGTACAGCGCCCAGCACGCGGTAGCAGGTATCGACCTTGTCGACGATGATCCGGAACGCATACACGTCCATGATCTCGTTGAAGGCCCGGCGCTTGCCGCGCATCTTCTTGTAGATGCCGTAGATGTGTTTCTGCCGTCCGCTGACTTCGCCTTCGATCTCGTCGATCGCCAGGCAATGGCTCAGGGACTCTTCGATCTTGTTGACGATTTCCTTGCGGTTGCCCCGGGCGCGTTTGACCGCCTGGTAGATGCGCGCCGAGCGCATCGGGTGCATGGCCTTGAAGCCGAGGTCTTCGAACTCGATACGAATGGCATGCATGCCCAGCCGGTTGGCGATGGGCGCGTAGATTTCCAGGGTTTCCTTGGCGATGCGCCGGCGTTTTTCGCCGGAGAGCACTTCCAGCGTGCGCATGTTGTGCAGCCGGTCGGCCAGCTTGACCAGGATCACGCGGATATCGCGCGCCATGGCCATGGCCATCTTCTGGAAGTTTTCCGCCTGGGCTTCGGCCTTGGTCTCGAAATTCATCTGGGTCAGTTTGCTGACCCCGTCGACCAGTTCGGCCACGGTTTCGCCAAATTGCGCGCTGAGCGCTTCCTTGGCGATGCCGGTGTCTTCGATCACGTCATGCAGCATCGCGGCCATCAGGCTCTGATGGTCCATGTGCATGTCGGCAAGAATATTTGCCACCGCA
The DNA here is from genome assembly GCF_900005715.1 of Pseudomonas sp. 34 E 7. Lineage (NCBI taxonomy): Bacteria > Pseudomonadati > Pseudomonadota > Gammaproteobacteria > Pseudomonadales > Pseudomonadaceae > Pseudomonas > Pseudomonas sp. 34 E 7. The sequence continues at coordinate 68,926 of NZ_CVTX01000190.1, read as the reverse complement.
AGAGGATGGGTGACATACGCCTCACCGCTACGACGGCGTTGGCCGTCGTGGGCTTGTTCGGCGTAGAAATACGCTCGGCGGACCAGGTTGACCTGGTCGGGGCCGAGGTAGGCCGATAAGCGATCGGCGAGGGCGTCTATGCTCGGCAAAGTGTGAACTCCTGCCGAAGGCTGTGACCCCGCGCCGTGCTACGTCGACCAGGCATAGGCTTAGACGGCCTCGTTGGACTCGTCCTCGAACGCTGCAAACAGCGGTTCGTCTTCAACGATTTCAGCGTTGGCGATGAACTCGTAGCTCATCAGGCCTTCAGCGATTTCGCGCAGGGCCACAACGGTAGGCTTGTCGTTTTCCCACTGGACCAGGGGCTCTTTGCCGCCAGTGGCCAGTTGACGGGCACGCTTGGTAGAGAGCATGACCAGCTCAAAGCGGTTATCCACGTGTTCTAGGCAGTCTTCAACGGTTACGCGGGCCATGGTATTCCTCGGAGCGAATGCAAGATGCGCGCTGCCCGGTTGGGCGAGCGGACTGAGCAGTTTAAAAAATCACCAGCGTTTAGGGAAGCGCTGATTTTTCTCAGGCCCTCGCAAAACCGCTACAAGTGCCAATGTAAAGCCCTTGCAGCCATTTTGGGAAGGGCCAATCAACCGAGCAGTTCGGCGAGTAATTTGCCGAAACGCTGCTGTTGGCGCTTTTGCTGCAGCTGATTGGCGCGGAAAATCGCCTTCAAATCGTCCAGCGCGTGGGCAAAATCGTCATTGATGATCAGGTAGTCGTAGTCGACGTAGTGGCTCATTTCGCTGACGGCTTCACGCATGCGACCTTCGATGATCTCGTCACTGTCCTGGCCGCGGTTGGTCAGGCGCTGGTGCAAGGCTTCAAGCGAGGGCGGCAGGATGAAGATCGAGCGCGCCTTGGGCATCAGTTGGCGTACCTGTTCGGCGCCCTGCCAGTCGATTTCCAGAATCAGGTCATGGCCTTCATCCAGCGTCTGCTGCAGGTGGCTTTGCGAGGTGCCGTAGAGGTTGCCGAACACTTCGGCGCGCTCCAGGAAGTCACCGTGTTCGATCATCTTGACGAACTCGGTACGCTCGACGAAGTGATAGTGCACGCCGTTCACTTCACCCGGGCGCATGGCGCGGGTGGTGTGGGAAACCGAGATGCGGATCTGCTCGTCAGCGTCGGTCAGGGCCTTGACCAGGCTGCTCTTGCCCGCGCCCGAGGGGGCGGAAATGATGTAAAGGGTGCCGGTGCTGTGGGTCATGGAGGTTGCCTTACTCAATATTCTGTACTTGTTCGCGCATCTGCTCGATCAACACCTTGAGGTTGACCGCCGCCGTGGTGCTGCGCGGATCGAACGCCTTGGAGCCGAGTGTATTGGCTTCGCGGTTGAGTTCCTGCATCAGGAAGTCCAGGCGCCGACCGGCGGCACCGCCGGACTTGAGCACGCGGCGCACTTCGAGGATGTGGGTGCTCAGGCGATCGAGCTCTTCGGCGACGTCGCTCTTCTGGGCCAGCAGCACCATCTCCTGCTCCAGGCGCACGGGGTCGAGGTCGGCCTGCATGTCGGCGAAGCGGTCCAGGACCTTCTGGCGCTGGGTGGCGAGCATCTGCGGTACGAGTTCGCGCAGGGTGACGACGTCCGCTTCGATCGACGTCAGGCGCTCGTTGATCAGGCGGGCCAGTTCGGCGCCTTCGCGTTCACGGCCGGCCTTGAGTTCGTCCAGGCCCTGGGTGAAGAGTGCCAGCGCCTGGGCGTTCAAGGCTTGCGGGTCGGCGGCGTCGGCCACCAGCACGCCGGGCCAGGCCAGGACTTCCAGGGGGTTCAGCGCGGCGGGCTGCTTGATCAGGCCGGCAATGGTTTCGGCGGCGGCGACCAGTTGCGCGGCGCGGTCGCGGTCGACCTGCAGCGGTTTGCCGGTGGTTTCTTCAGTAAAGCGCAGGGTGCATTCCAGCTTGCCGCGGGAAATACCCTGGCGCAACGCTTCACGTACGGCGCCTTCGAGGTCGCGGAAAGACTCGGGCAGGCGTAGATGCGGCTCCAGGTAACGACTGTTGACCGAGCGCAATTCCCAGCTCAGGGTGCCTTGGGCGCCGGCTTTTTCGACACGGGCAAAGGCGGTCATGCTGTGCACCATGGAGGTACCTCGCGTTGGAGAAATAGAGATTGGCCAGGCCGACCTGTAGGAGCGAGCTTGCTCGCGAAGAACTCCAGGGCGCCGCGTTAAATCAGGAGGAGCGCGTGATCGTTGACGTTTTTCGCGAGCAAGCTCGCTCCTGCACAGTAACGAAGGGGCGCGATTGTAGCGCAGTGGGGCGAGCACGCCCAAACGCGCGTATTCGTAACCGGATTTTTAGAAGTGCCCCGAATCGGCTGGCGGCTCTATAATGCTCGGCAGTTTTTCGTCCTCAGTACAGGAATTCCCTATGAAACGTCCAAGTGGTCGCGCTGCCGATCAGCTCCGCTCGATCCGCATCACCCGCAACTACACCAAACACGCCGAGGGGTCCGTACTGGTCGAGTTTGGTGATACCAAGGTGATCTGCACCGTCAGCGTCGAGAACGGCGTGCCGCGTTTCCTCAAGGGCCAGGGCCAGGGTTGGTTGACCGCCGAGTACGGCATGCTGCCGCGCGCCACGGGCGAGCGTAACCAGCGTGAAGCCAGCCGTGGCAAGCAAGGCGGGCGTACCCTGGAAATCCAGCGCCTGATCGGCCGTTCCCTGCGCGCGGCCCTGGACATGTCCAAGCTGGGCGATGTGACCCTGTACGTCGACTGTGACGTGATCCAGGCCGATGGCGGCACCCGTACCGCGTCGATTACCGGCGCCATGGTGGCCCTGGTCGACGCACTGAAAGTGATCAAGAAGCGCGGCGGCCTCAAGGGCGGTGACCCGCTCAAGCAAATGATCGCCGCCGTCTCGGTCGGCATGTACCAGGGCGAGCCGGTGCTGGACCTGGACTACCTGGAAGACTCGGCCGCCGAGACCGACCTGAACGTGGTCATGACCAGCACCGGTGGTTTCATCGAAGTGCAGGGCACCGCCGAAGGCGCGCCATTCCAGCCGGCCGAGCTGAACGCCATGCTGGCCCTGGCCCAGAAAGGCATGACCGAAATTTTCGAACTGCAGAACGCCGCACTGGCTGACTAAGCCGGTCCTCAGGAGAAGCGCGATGAATGACAGCCAGTTACCGGTTCCGGCACCGTCCAGGGAAGTACGCCAGTTGGCGATGTTGTGTCATTTCGCCGCGTTTGCAGGGTTGGTATTCCCCTTCGGCAGTTTGTTGGGGCCGTTGATCCTGTGGCAGTTCAAGAAGGACGTGGACCCGCTGATCGATGATCAGGGCAAGGAAGCCCTGAACTTCCAGATCACGGTGGCGATCGCCTGGCTGGTGTGCCTGCTGCTGGGTTTCGTGGTCATCGGCTTTTTGTTGATGACCGTGCTGGTGATTGGCGCGTTGATACTGACGATCATTGCCGGTATCAAGGCGAATAAGGGCATCGCCTACCGTTATCCGTGGACCTGGCGTCTGGTGAAGTAAACGGTTGCCCACAAAAAAACCGACATCACTGTCGGTTTTTTATACCCGGTTTGATCGTTCCCACGCTCCGCGTGGGAATGCCGCCCGGGACGCTCCGCGTCCTGCTGTAAGCGAAAATCCGGCATTTGCGTAATGGTGACGCGGAGCGTCACGGGATGCATTCCCACGCAGAGCGTGGGAACGATCACATCACTGTCGGTTTTTTTGTACCTGGAGAAAGACCTCAGATGGTCAAGGTCCAGTCGTAGTCCACGATCAGCGGCGCGTGCTGAGAGAAGCGCGGCTGGCGCGGCAGGCGTGCACTGCGCACGAACCGGCGCAGGCCCGGGGTCAGCAACTGGTAGTCGAAACGCCAGCCCAGGTTGAGCATTTCGGCCTGTTCGTTATCCGGCCACCAGCTGTACTGGTCGCCTTCACGGCTGACTTCGCGCAGGGCGTCGACATAGCCCATGTTGCCGACAATCTCGTCCATCCAGGCCCGTTCCGGCGCCAGGAAGCCCGGGGATTGCTGGCTGTCGCGCCAGTTCTTGATATCCAGCTTCTGTTGCGCCACGTACAGCGAGCCACAATAAATGTACTCGCGACGTTTGCGTCGCTGTTTATCCAGATAACGGGCGAAATCGTCCATTAGCTTGAATTTCTGGTTCAAGTCTTCATCGCCGTTCTGCCCCGAAGGAAGCAGCAAGGTCGCGATGCTGACCTTGTCGAAATCGGCTTGCAGGTAACGCCCATAGCGGTCGGCTGTCTCGAAGCCGAGGCCGCTGATGACCGCCTTGGGTTGCAACCGCGAGTACAAAGCCACGCCACCTTGGGTGGGCACTTCGGCATCGCAGGCATAAAGGAAGTAGCCATCCAGTTGGAAGGCTGGGTCGTCCAGTTCAAAGGCGGAGGCGCGTGTGTCCTGCAGGCAGATGACGTCGGCATTCTGTGCTTGCAGCCAACTGAGCAAACCACGCTCGACTGCAGCCTGAATACCATTAACGTTCACACTGATGATCCGCATAAATGGCCCCAAAAATCGCGTGCGTGTATGATACACGCCGTCCACCTAATTAGCTAAATCCGTGGTATCTGAGGCTTTTTTCATGCAGGCGTATCAACGCGATTTCATTCGTTTTGCCATCGATCGCGGGGTTTTGCGCTTCGGTGAGTTCACCCTCAAGTCCGGGCGCACCAGCCCGTATTTCTTCAACGCAGGCTTGTTCAACTCCGGCTCGGCCCTGGCTCAGTTGGGGCGTTTCTACGCGGCCGCCATTGTTGAAAGCGGTATTTCCTTCGACGTGTTGTTTGGTCCGGCCTACAAGGGCATTCCCCTGGCTGCGGCGACGGCGGTGGCCCTGGCGGAGCATCATGGGCAGGACCTGCCGTGGTGCTTCAACCGCAAGGAAGCCAAGGCCCATGGTGAAGGTGGCAGCCTGGTCGGAGCCCCGTTGACCGGCGATGTGCTGATCATCGATGACGTGATCACCGCCGGCACCGCGATCCGCGAGGTGATGCAGATCATCGCCTCCCAGGACGGCGCCAGGGCCGCCGGCGTGCTGATTGCGCTGAACCGCCAGGAGCGTGGCAACGGCGAATTGTCGGCGATCCAGGAAGTGGAGCGTGACTTCGGCATTCCGGTGGTGAGCATTGTGTCGTTGAACCAGGTGTTGCAGTTCCTGGAGGATGATCCGCAGCTCAAGCAGCACCTGCCGGCGGTGCGTGCGTATCGCGAGCAGTTTGGCGTTTAAACCGGAAGTATTGCAGGCGCAGGCAAATGTGGGAGGGGGCTTGCCCCCGATAGCGGTGCATCAGTGCTGGATACTCCAACTGATACGCCGCCATCGGGGGCAAGCCCCCTCCCACATTTGTTTTCAGCGTTTTTAAGGACGCTTGCGATTGCTGATCAGCGTACCTACACCCGTATCGGTGAAGATTTCCAGCAGGATCGCGTTCGGCACCCGGCCATCCAGGATCAGCGAGCTGCCGACGCCGCCTTGCACGGCTTCCAGCGCGCAGCGGATTTTCGGCAGCATGCCGCCGTAGATGGTGCCATCGGCGATCAGTTCGTCGACTTGTTGCGTCGTCAGGCCGGTCAGCACTTGGCCTTCCTTGTCCATCAGGCCGGCGATGTTGGTCAGCAGCATCAGCTTTTCAGCCTTCAGTGCCTCAGCCACCTTGCCCGCCACCAGGTCGGCGTTGATGTTGTACGACTCACCGTTGGCGCCCACGCCGATAGGCGCGATCACCGGGATGAAGTCACCCTTGACCAGCAGGTTGAGCAGATCGGTGTTGATGCCGATCACTTCGCCCACCTGGCCGATGTCGATGATTTCCGGCTGGGTCATTTCCGGTGTCTGGCGCGTCACGGTCAGTTTTTTCGCGCGGATCAGTTCCGCGTCCTTGCCGGTCAGGCCAATGGCGCTGCCGCCGTGGCGGTTGATCAGGTTGACGATGTCCTTGTTGACCTGGCCACCGAGCACCATTTCCACCACGTCCATGGTCTGCGCGTCAGTGACGCGCATGCCATCGATGAAGTGACTCTCGATCGACAAACGCTTGAGCAGGTCGCCGATTTGCGGCCCACCGCCGTGGACGACAACCGGGTTGATCCCCACGGCTTTCATCAGCACGATGTCGCGGGCAAAGCCGGTTTTCAGCTCGTCGCTTTCCATGGCATTGCCGCCGTACTTGATCACCAGCGTCTTGCCGACATAGCGTCGAATGTAAGGCAACGCTTCGGACAGGACCTTGGCGGTGTTGGCAGCGGCTTCGCGTTCGAGGGTCATTCAGGGCTCCGGTGAAAAAATCAGAACGGTAATTGGAGATCAGGGGCAACACGTTTCAACTGGACGTGAAAGACGTCCTTGATGCGCTGCAACTCAGCCTCGGTATCCGCCTCGAAACGCAGCACCAGCACCGGTGTGGTGTTGGACGCACGAACCAGGCCCCAGCCTTTGGCGTAATCGACTCGCACACCATCAATGGTGGTCAGGTTGGCGCCTTCGCCCCATTGCGCATCGTGCAATGCGTCAATGATGCTGAATTTGCTCTCCTCGGTCACATGGATATTGATCTCTGGCGTAGAAATATCATTCGGGAAGGTCTGAAACAGCGCTTGCGCGGTGGATTTTTCCTTGCTGAGTATCTCCAGCAGGCGCGCAGCGCTGTAAATGCCATCGTCGAAACCGAACCAGCGCTCCTTGAAGAATACGTGACCGCTCATTTCGCCGGCCAGCAAGGCACCGGTTTCCTTCATTTTCTTTTTGATCAACGAGTGACCGGTCTTCCACATCAGCGGGCGACCGCCGTATTCCTTGATCAGCGGCGTGAGGCGACGAGTGCACTTCACGTCGAAGATGATTTCGGCGTTGGCGTTGCGCGCCACCACGTCACGGGCGAACAGCATCAGCAGGCGGTCCGGGTACACGATCTCGCCGGTTTCGGTCACCACGCCCACGCGGTCGCCGTCGCCGTCGAAGGCCAGGCCGACGTCGGCGCCCACTTCCTTGACCTTGGCGATCAGGTCCACCAGGTTTTCCGGCTTGCCGGGGTCCGGGTGGTGGTTGGGGAAGTTGCCGTCGACGTCGCAGAACAGGGGAATCACTTCACAATCGAGGGCTTCGAGCAATTGCGGAGCGATCACGCCGGCCGCGCCGTTGCCGCAATCCACCACCACTTTGAGGCGGCGGGCGAGTTTGACGTCGCGGGTGATTTCGTCGGAGTAGCGCTGCAGGATGTCGACCTTGGTGATGCTGCCGGTGCCGCTGCTCAGGTCGTTGGTTTTCAGGCGAGTGTGCAGGGCCTGGATCTGTTCGTTGGCGAGGGTGTCGCCGGCGATAACGATTTTGAAGCCGTTGTAGTCCGACGGGTTGTGGCTGCCGGTCAGCATGACGCCGGACTTGCCGGCCAGGACGTTGGCGGCGTAATACAACGCAGGCGTAGGCACCAGGCCGACGTCGCTGACATGGCACCCGCTGTCCGCCAGGCCCTGGATCAGTTGCTCCACAAGCTCCGGGCCGGACAGGCGGCCGTCACGACCGACCGACACGTTCGGCTCGCCCTGGGCCAGGCTCTGTGAGCCGATGGCGCGGCCGATCCAGTAGGCGGTTTCGGCGGTCAGGGTCTTGGGCACCACGCCACGAATGTCATAGGCACGGAAGATGCTGTCGGGAAAGCTCGGGGCTACGCGGGCTGCGGTACTCATCGCGGGGGGAAACTCCATCTGAAAGGGGGCAAGACTGGCCTGATGTGGCTGGCCGGCAGGCTCAAACTGAAGGGTATGACGACGTTTTCGGCAGAGAGTTCGTGGTGTAAAAGTGCCATCGGCGCGTCGGGCCTGCGCTCATATCTACGTAACTTGTTGATTTTATTTAATAAAATCCGCTGATAATTTTCGCGCATTCTTCATCCTGAAAAACCTGGCGGTGGCGTCTGGCCGGGCAATTGCGCCCGGCCCTGTTCAGCTTAGTCAGTGACTGCCGGAATGCCCAAAACCACCTGCGCCGCGCTGGGTTTCGTCGAATTCCTGCACCAGTTCGAACTGCGCCTGGACCACCGGCACCAGCACCAGTTGGGCGATACGCTCGCCGACCGCAATGTTGAACGCGGTCTGGCCGCGGTTCCAGCACGACACCATCAATTCGCCCTGGTAGTCGGAGTCGATCAGGCCCACCAGATTGCCCAGCACGATGCCGTGTTTGTGGCCCAGGCCGGAGCGCGGCAGGATCAGGGCCGCCAGGCCCGGGTCGCCGACGTAGATCGACAGGCCGGTGGGGATCAGGATCGTCTGGCCCGGCTCCAGGACCGTGTCCTGCTGGAGCATGGCGCGCAGGTCCAGGCCGGCGGAGCCTGGGGTAGCGTAGGCCGGAAGGGGGAATTGGCTACCGATGCGTGGGTCGAGGATCTTGGCTTGCAAAGCGTGCATGGACATTAAACCTGGTTCAGCCGTTGGGCGATAAAAGAGATCAGTTGGCGGGCAATCTTGCCCTTGCTGGTCTGGGCGAAAACGGTGGCGTGCAACGCGCGGTCGATCACGCTGATGGCATTTTCCTCACTGTTGAAGCCGATGCTCGGGTTGGCGACATCATTGGCAACGATCAGGTCGAGGTTTTTGTCTTTCAATTTGCGCGCGGCGTAGTCCAGCAAATGTTCGGTCTCGGCGGCGAAGCCGACGCTGAACGGACGGTCCGCACGTGTGGCGATGGTGGCCAGAATGTCTGGGTTGCGCACCATTTGCAGGAGCAGACCATCGCCGCTTGTAGGGTCTTTCTTGAGCTTCTGCGGTGCAACGACTTCCGGCCGGTAGTCTGCAACCGCTGCCGAGGCGATGAACAGGTCGCACGGAATGGCCGCTTCACAGGCCGCCAGCATGTCGCGGGCGCTGACTACGTCGATTCGGGTCACACGATCGGGCGTCGGTAAATGCACCGGGCCGGTGATCAGGGTCACACGTGCGCCTGCCTCAACCGCAGCTTCAGCCAGGGCAAAGCCCATTTTTCCTGAGCTATGGTTGGTGATGTAGCGCACCGGGTCGATGTTTTCCTGAGTCGGGCCCGCAGTGATCAGTACGTGTTTGCCGGTCAGGGCCAGGTGCTGGAAGCATTCGGCGGCACACAGCGCCAGGTCGGTGGCTTCGAGCATGCGGCCCATGCCGACGTCGCCGCAGGCCTGGCTGCCGGACGCCGGGCCGAAGACCTTGAGGCCACGGCTTTGCAGGAGTTGGGTGTTGGCCTGGGTGGCCGGGTCGCGCCACATGGCCTGGTTCATCGCCGGGGCAATGGCGACAGTGGCGTCGGTGGCCAGTACCAGGGTGGTCAGCAAGTCATCGGCGATGCCCTGGGCCAGGCGTGCGATCAGGTCGGCGGTCGCCGGCGCGATGAGCACCAGGTCGGCCCATTTGGCCAGTTCGATATGGCCCATGGCGGCTTCGGCCGCCGGGTCCAGCAGGTCCAGGTGAACCGGGTGGCCGGACAAGGCCTGCATGGTCAGCGGGGTGATGAACTCACTGCCACCACGGGTCATGACCACGCGCACTTCGGCGCCCTGGTCCAGGAGCCTGCGAACCAGTTCCGCGCTCTTGTAGGCGGCAATGCCGCCGCCGACGCCGAGAACGATGCGTTTCCGATACAGACGCTGCATTGGTTTGCCTTTCCAGTTCAGTGAAGCCAGTTCAGTGACGCCTGCGATGACCCCTCCCCAGGTGAAATCGCATGCAAAAAAGAGGGCCTACGATAACACAGCGTCCGCCCGGCAACAGCGGCGCATACGGCGTACATCATGGAAGGGAGGTGGGATGAGTATTCGCAATTGGCCTGCTGCCGAGCGGCCGCGAGAGAAGCTGTTGGAGTGGGGCGCGGCCAGTCTGTCCGATGCCGAATTGCTGGCGATTTTCCTGCGCACCGGCGTATCCGGCAGGAGCGCCGTGGACCTGGCGCGTCATCTGCTGGCGCAATTCGGTGGGTTGCGCCCGCTGCTGGAGGCCAGCCAGGCGCTGTTCAATCAGCAGCTGGGCCTGGGGCCGGCGAAGTTTGCCCAATTGCAGGCGGTGCTGGAAATGTCCCGGCGCCACATGGCCGAGCGCCTGCGCAACGATTCGGTGCTGGAAAGCCCGCTGGCCGTCCGCGAATACCTCAAGGCGCTGCTGCGTCATGAGTCTCACGAAGTGTTTGGCTGCCTGTTTCTCGACTCCAAGCATCGGGTGCTGGGTTTCGAGGCGCTCTGCGAAGGCACCATCGATACCGCCCTGGTCTATCCCCGGCAAGTGGTCAAGCGTGCGCTGGCGTACAACGCGGCAGCGTTGATCCTGTGCCACAACCATCCTTCGGGAAGCGTAGACCCCAGCCCGGCTGATCGAAAATTGACCAAGATTCTACAAAAAGCCCTGGAAATGGTGGACGTACGGGTGCTGGACCACATCATCGTGGGCGATGGTGATCCGTTGTCGATGGCGGAATACGGATGGATGTAGAGGGCCGCTGCACGTTTAGAGCTGCAAGCCACAAGTCGGCTTGCAGCTTGCAGCTTGCAGCTTAAGGCTTGACGCTGACCTTGGAATAATCCTGCCGGCCAAACGGGCTCACCTGATAGCCCTCGATATTCTTGCGTGTCAGGGCAAACGCCGTGGGATGCGCCAGGGGCAGCCACAGGGCCTGCTGCTGGATCTGCGCCTGGGCCTGCTGGTAGAGCTTGGTGCGCACGCCCTGTTCGCTGGTGGTCTTGCCGGCGCTGATCAGCTTGTCCAGCGCAGGGTCGCAGTAGCGGGCGAAGTTGGTACCGGATTTGACGGCTGCGCAGGAAAATTGCGGGGTCAGGAAGTTGTCCGGGTCGCCATTGTCACCGGCCCAGCCCATGAAGAGCAGGTCGTGTTCGCCGGCTTTGGCGCGGCGAATCAACTCGCCCCACTCGATCACGCGGATGTCGGCCTGGATGCCGACCTTGGCCAGATCGGCCTGCAGCAACTGAGCGCCAAGATTCGGGTTGGGGTTCAGCAGGCTGCCGGTAGGGCGTGTCCAGATCGTGGTTTTGAAGCCGTCCTTGAGGCCGGCGCGGTTCAACAGCGCCTTGGCTTTGGCAAGGTCTTGTGGATAACCCGGCAAGTCCTTGGCGTAGCTCCAGGTATTGGGCGGGTAAACCCCATTGGCCGCTTCGGCGGTGCCTTCGAATACCGCCTTCAGGTAGCTGCCTTTGTCAAAGGCCAGGTTGATCGCCTGGCGTACCTCGGGCTTGTCCAGTGGCGGGTGCTGGCTGTTGATGGCGACGAAGGCGGTCATGAAGGCGGCGGTTTTTTCCACCTTCAGCGCCGGGTCTTTTTCGGCCTCGCCCACATCCAGGGGCTTGGGCGACAGGGCGATCTGGCACTCGTCGCGATGCAGTTTCTGCAGGCGCACATTGGCATCCGGCGTGATGGCGAAGATCAGGTTATCCACAGTCGGTTTGCCGGCGAAGTAGTCCGGGTTGGCCTTGTAGCGCACCACCGCATCCTTCTGGAAACGCACGAAAACGAACGGGCCGGTGCCAATGGGCTGGCTGTTGAGCTTCTCCGGGGTGCCGGCCTTGAGCAGTTTGTCGGCATATTCGGCCGGGTAGATCGAGGCAAAGCCCATGCTCAACGCGGCAAGAAACGTGGAGTCGGCGTGATCAAGGGTGAAGCGCACGGTCAGCGGGTCGAGGGCATCGATCTTCTTGATCAGCGCCGGCAACTGCAGTGATTGCGCGTGGGGGAAGCCGCTCTGGGCGATCTTGTGCCACGGGTTGGCCGGGTCGAGCATGCGTTCGAAGCTGAAGCGCACGTCTTCGGCCGTCAGGGTGCGGCTGGGGGTGAAATACTCGGTGCGATGGAATTTCACGTTCGGGTGCAATTTGAACGTGTAGGTCAGGCCATCCGGGGAGACGTCCCAGCTGTCTGCCAGGCTCGGCACCAGCTTGCCGGCGGTAGCGTCGTAGTCCACCAGACGGTTCATCAGCACATCCGCCGAGGCGTTGGTGGTGGTCAACGAGTTGTACTGCACCACGTCGAACCCTTCGGGGCTGGCCTCGGTGCAAACGCTTAAATTGGTGGCAGCAACGGCCATCGGAGCGATGAAAAGGGGGGCTAGCAATAGCGGTAGGGCAGCGAGGCGCATATTCGGTTTCCTGTGCAGATCGAAGGCCCATCTGCGAGTGCAGTCTGGAAAAGCCCTACCGTAGTGGCCTGTTGATTAAATGACTAGCCCATTTTTGCCTGTGCTTTTGGCCAAAATGCTGTTTTGATGGCGCCTCAGCGCGTTTCAACGTGCAGGTCAGAGTGCTTGCAGGCGCTGAAAATCATTCTGTGCGACGAGCGGTCGGCTGTTACAGCGGCCCCTCCTGGCAACGGTTCAGGCGCCAATGGCCGAGATTTACTCAGGTAAAAACACACTCGCTGTTGTTGCACCTGGGTCTTTCTGGTATAAAGCAGCGCTCTTTTCTAGGGGCCCGGTTCCTTCGCTTGTAGGTGTAGCCGGTAAGACCCTAAAGAAACGCGGCGCCTGGCGCCAAATGACTGAGAGATTAAGCGGCCAACCCATGCCGGGTTGGGCATGTGGTTTTAGAGGGCTGAGGCATGTCGAGAGTCTGTCAAGTTACCGGTAAGGGTCCGGTGACTGGGAATAACATTTCCCACGCAAATAACAAAACCCGTCGTCGTTTCCTGCCGAACCTGCAGCATCACCGCTTCTGGGTTGAAGAAGAGAAACGTTTTGTTCGCCTGCGTGTATCTGCCAAAGGCATGCGTATCATCGACAAGCGTGGCATCACTGTCGTGCTGGCCGAAATCCGCGCCGCCGGCAAGATCTAAGGAGCTCTATCATGCGTGAATTGATTCGAATGATCTCTAGCGCCGGTACTGGTCACTTCTACACTACCGACAAGAACAAGCGTACTACCCCGGACAAGCTCGAAAAGAAAATGTTCGACCCGCGCGTTCGCAAGCACGTGATCTACAAAGAAGGCAAAATCAAGTAATTGATTTCCTTCCTTGTGAAAAAAAGCCCGTATCTCACGATACGGGCTTTTTTTTGCCTGGCGTCTGATCGTCTGATCGTTCCCACGCTCCGCGTGGAAACGCCGCCCCGGACGCTCCGCGTCCCGGTTTTGGCGCAAAGATCCGAGATCTGCGCGGTGGTGACGCAGAGCGTCACAGGATGCATTCCCACGCAGAGCATGGGAACGATCAAAAAAAGCCCGTATCTCACGATACGGGCTTTTTTTTGCTTGGGATTCGCTGATCAGGCTTTCTGTTCGAACACCACGTAGATCTTGCGGCACGCTTCCAGCACTTCCCAGGTGCCGCTGAAGCCGGCCGGGATTACGAAGCGGTCGCCGGCGCGCAAGGTTTTGGCATTGCCTTGGGCATCGCGCAGTACGGAAACTCCCTGCACGATCTCGCAGTATTCATGCTCGGTGTAATTGACCGTCCACTGCCCGACTTCGCCTTCCCAGACGCCCGCGTTCATTTGTCCGCAGGGGCTGTCGTAGTGGTTGTAGATCGTCTGTTCAGGGTCGCCCTTGAGGATTTTCTCGGCGGCAGGGCGATAGCGATCGGGGGCGGTATTGGCTTGGCTGAAATCGACGATGTCCTGGATGCTCATGTGCTTATCCCGTCTGGCCTGCGTTTGGAGAGGCCAAAGTCTATGTTTATTAAAATGAACATCGCAAGGGCGTTTGCCGCCGTTATGTCAAATATATTGAAACATCCCCAGCCGCTGGTTTAGGGTGGCAAGTGCCTTGAGCCGAACAGCAGGCTGGCCAGGCAAGCATTCGTGGAGGCGCCGGGATCAATCTTCCAGGCCCTTGTATCCAATAAGAGGAGCAGACTTGCATGACCACCCTGACCCGTGCCGACTGGGAACAACGCGCCAAGGACCTGAAAATCGAAGGCCGCGCGTACATCAATGGCGAGTACACCGCCGCCGTTTCCGGTGATACGTTCGAATGCATCAGTCCGGTCGATGGTCGTCTGCTCGCCACCGTGGCCAGCTGTGACGCCGCCGACGCCCAGCGTGCCGTGGAAAACGCCCGTGCCACTTTCAATTCCGGGGTCTGGTCGCGCCTGGCACCGGCCAAGCGCAAGTCCGTCATGATCCGTTTCGCCGCGCTGCTCAAGGCCAATGCCGAAGAGCTGGCGCTGCTGGAAACCCTGGACATGGGCAAGCCGATCAGCGACGCCCTGAACATCGACGTCCCCGGCGCGGCCAATGCCCTGAGCTGGAGCGGCGAGGCAATCGACAAGATCTATGATGAAGTGGCGGCCACGCCCCATGATCAACTGGGGCTGGTGACCCGTGAGCCCGTGGGCGTAGTCGGTGCGATCGTTCCGTGGAACTTCCCGCTGATGATGGCCTGCTGGAAACTCGGCCCGGCCCTGTCGACCGGTAACTCGGTAATTCTCAAACCGTCGGAAAAGTCCCCGCTGACCGCCATCCGTATCGCCGCCCTGGCCGTTGAAGCCGGCATTCCAAAAGGCGTGCTCAACGTGCTGCCGGGCTATGGCCACACCGTGGGTAACGCGCTGGCGGTGCACATGGACGTGGACACCCTGGTGTTTACCGGATCCACCAAAATTGCCAAGCAGCTGTTGATCCGCTCCGGCGAATCGAACATGAAGCGTGTGTGGCTGGAAGCAGGCGGCAAGAGCCCGAACATCGTGTTTGCCGATGCGCCGGACCTGCAAGCCGCCGCCAACTCCGCCGCCAGCGCCATCGCCTTCAACCAAGGTGAAGTCTGCACCGCCGGTTCGCGCCTGCTGGTGGAGCGTTCGATCAAGGACACTTTCCTGCCGCTGGTCATCGAGGCCCTCAAGGGTTGGAAGCCCGGTAACCCGCTGGATCCCGCCACCAACGTGGGTGCGCTGGTGGACACCCAGCAGATGAACAACGTGCTCTCGTACATCGAAGCCGGCCATGCCGATGGCGCCAAGCTGGTCGCCGGTGGCAAGCGCACGCTGGAAGAAACCGGTGGCACCTACGTCGAACCGACCATTTTCGACGGTGTGACCAACGCCATGAAAATTGCCCAGGAAGAAATCTTTGGTCCGGTACTGTCGGTAATCACCTTCGACAGCGCCGAAGAAGCCATCGCCATCGCCAACGACACCCAATATGGCCTGGCGGCGGGGGTGTGGACGGCGGACATCTCCAAGGCGCACCTGACTGCCAAGGCCCTGCGTGCCGGTAGCGTGTGGGTCAACCAGTACGACGGTGGCGACATGACCGCTCCGTTCGGGGGCTTCAAGCAGTCGGGTAACGGTCGCGATAAATCGCTGCATGCGTTCGACAAATATACCGAACTGAAGGCGACCTGGATCAAGCTGTAACCCTGCTGGAAACAGCGCAGGGCAACTGTGGGAGGGGGCTTGCCCCCGATGGCGGCCTCTGGGCCGACCAGGATGTTGGATTGGACCGAGTACATATCCGTTTCTGCGGTAACGGCCACTTAGGGTTCCGCCCTGACGGCGGGTCACTTTGGAAAAGCCCCAAAGTAACCAAAGGGCTCT
>NZ_CVTX01000190.1:0-53346 GCF_900005715.1 Pseudomonas sp. 34 E 7 | reverse complement strand
AGTGCGGCTAACCCGGCGTCCTGCCGGGTTACCCACGGATTCAAGCCTGCGTTCGGCCAGCGTGGTTTAACGGGGCGCCTAGGATCACAAGCAGGTCAAGATCAAAAGCCAGATCAAGAGCGGCTCGCTTCGCATCGTGGTTACGGTTGGGTGCTACGGTGGTGTGTAGATACGTATGGCAATCGGGGGCAAGCCCCCTCCCACATGGGGTATACCTGATTTTTAGAGCATACGCTCCAGGCCGACACTGGTGGCGAACCAGGCATTGAATCGGCGCCACCAACTGCCGGGCTCCCGGGTGAGGGTGTGCAACTGGCCGTTATCTTCCGTCACCCACACGATCTGCCCATCCTGCAGTTTCGCCTCGTAGCTCAGCGCTGGCGCCATCCCTTGCAGCGCCAGGTTGCGTACGTGTTCCGCCAGTTCCGGGCTGTCCACCAGTACGCCGACTTCGGTGTTCCACAGCACTGAGCGCGGATCGAAATTGAATGAGCCGATAAACGATTTTTCCCGATCGAAAATCATCGCCTTGCTGTGCAGGCTGGAGTCGGAGCCGTGCAAGCTGCCGCGACGAAACAGGTGCGGCCCGCTGCTTGCGCTGGGGTCGCCGGGTTGTCGACGCAGCTCATAGAGTTTCACGCCATGCTCCAGCAGCGCCTTGCGATAGGGCGCGTAGCCGCCGTGCACGGCGGGTACATCGGTGGCTTCGAGGGAGTTGGTCAAAAGGTTCACCGACACGCCCGCATCGGCGCGGCCCGTCAGGTACACCAGCCCGGGCGGCCCGGGAACGAAGTACGCCGAAATCATGATCAGCTCACGGCTGACGCCCTCGAGCTCCGGCGCCAGTTGCGTGGTGAGGAGCAATTGCGGGTCCGGGTCGGCCCTGGCCAGCACCTTGCTCGGGGCATCCCACAGCGCCTGGTTCCAGGCCCATATCAGCTCGCGACGCCAGATATCCATGCGCGGCTGGGTCTGGTAGGTGCGCAGGCGGTTATACAAGGCGTGGTTCTGCTGGCGCGATTGGGTCAGCGAGGCCTCCAGGCGCCCGCGCGCGACAGCGAGGTCGATCCTGGAAGGCATCGTTGAGACAAACTCATCGATAGGCTTGCTCAGCGCGCTGTTCCAGTACTGATCGAAACTGTGACCCAGTTGCTCGGCCACCGGCCCGACACTGAGCATGTCGATATCGGTGAAGTTCAGGTTGGGTTCGGCATCGAAATACTCATCCCCCAGGTTGCGCCCGCCCACGATCGCCACGCTGTTGTCGGCCAGCCACAGTTTGTTGTGCATGCGCCGGTGTTGCAGCGACAGGTTGAACAGGCGCCCCATGGCACGTGTCACCCCGGTGCTACGCCCCAGATGCAAAGGGTTGAACAGGCGAATGTCGATGTTGGGGTGGGCGGCAAGCGTCGCGATGATCTGGTCGAGCCCGTCGCTGGTGGTGTCGTCCAGCAGGATGCGCACGCGCACGCCGCGGTCGGCGGCCTTGAGCAGTTCATCCACCAGCATGCGCGTGCTGATACCGTCATGCACGATGTAGTACTGCAGGTCGAGGCTGGTCTGGGCGTTGCGGATCAGTTCGGCGCGGGCCATGAACGCTTCGCTGCTGTTGGGCAGCAGGCGAAAGCCGGAGCGGCCCTGATACGGTGCCGCCTGGGCCTGGATCGAACGGCCGAAGGAGGACTGCGCCGCCGGTAGCGCATCACTGGGCACGCGCGGTGTGTAGGCCGTCGCGCAGCCACCCAGTGCCAGTGCTCCCAACAGGAAAAGCGGTAAAAGCCGTTTAATCATCAAGGAAGCGGCATCCAGGTCAGGCGTTTGTCGGCATATGACGGCAATTGCTCGGAAAAGGTCAGTCTGCCCCTTCGGCCAGCAGGGCGTGCGCAGCGGTACCGACCTTGCGCACCGCCTCTTCAATCTGCGGCGTCGGTTTGGCAGCGTAGTTCATACGCAGGCAATTACGGTATTTGCCGGATGCAGAAAAGATGCTGCCTACGGCCACCTGAACCCCTTGGTCCATCAGCGTACGGTTGAGCTTGAGGGTATCGAAGCCCTCCGGCAACTCTATCCACAGCATAAAACTGCCCTGGGGCCGGCTGGCCCGTGTGCCGGCGGGGAAGTAGCGGCTGACCCAGTCGAGCATCAGGTCGCGATTACGCTGGTATTGCGTGCGCATCCGGCGCAAATGCGGTTCGAAATAGCCGCCTTTGAGAAACTCTGCAATCGCAATCTGCGGCTGGGTGGCGGTCGAGCCCGTGCTGATGTATTTCATGTGCAGCACCCGGTCCAGGTAGCGCCCCGGCGCAACCCAGCCAATGCGCAGGCCGGGCGCCAGGGTCTTGGAGAACGAACTGCACAGCAGGACGCGGCCGTCTTCGTCGAAGGATTTGATCGTGCGCGGGCGCGGGTAGCTGTAGGCCAGTTCGCCATACACATCGTCCTCGATGATCGCCACGTCGAAGCGCTGGGCCAGGGTCAGCAGTGCGCGTTTGCGCGCTTCCGGCATGATGTAGCCCAATGGGTTGTTGCAGTTGGGAGTGAGCTGGATGACCTTGATCGGCCACTGTTCCAGCGCCAGTTCCAGAGCTTCAAGGCTGATGCCGGTGATCGGGTCGGTGGGGATTTCCAGGGCTTTCATGCCCAGGCCCTTGAGGGTCTGCATGGCGCCGTGGAAACTTGGCGAATCCACCGCAACGATATCGCCGGGCTCGCAAATCGCGTGGATGCTGGCGGACAACGCCTCGTGGCAGCCGGTGGTGATGACGATATCCTCGGCCGTCAGTTGGCAACCGGAATCCAACGACAGTCGCGCGATTTGTTCGCGTAATTCCATACAGCCCATGATGTTGTCGTAGTAAAGCCCCGGCAGATCCTGGCGGCGGCTGACGCGGGCCAGGCTGCGAAGCAATGGCTTGAGGGTGGGCGATAACACATCCGGCATGCCACGGCCCAACTGTATGGTGTCCTTGCGCGGCACGGCACGAATCAATTCCAGCACCTGGTCCCACTGGGAAATCTCTACCGGCCGCTGGGCCGGGCGACCCACCTCGGGCAGCGCCGGCAGTTCACGGCCCGCCGGCACAAAATAGCCGGACTTGGGCTTGGGCATCGCCAGGCCATTGTCTTCCAGCAATCGATAGGCCTGCTGCACGGTGCTCAGGCTGACCCCGTGTTCCACACTCAATGCGCGTACGGAAGGCAGACGGTCGCCGGGGCGATAGAAGCCTTGTTCGATGCGGGTGCCCAGCAATTCGGCAAGGTTGACGTAAAGGGTCACGGCGGTCACTCCCAGCAGACCAGTACAGATAGGGGAAAAATACAGGATTCAGCCGTGCATAGGCAGTCTCTGTATGGATTTAATAAAGGGAGGCTGAATCTGTATTGGTTGTGCTCGCTCGCTCATTCTAGTCACTCAAGGCGGCAAGCTAACGAGGGACGGCAAATGAATGGCATGAGCGATGTGCGGCTGGCGTTACATAGCCAGGAACTGGAAGCCGAGCAGGAGCGGGCGCCAACTCTGCCTGGCGAAAATCGGTGGAGCCTGTTCTGGCGCCGCCTTCATACACGCAAGTCCTTGCTGACGCTGACACCAGAGCAATTGCGCGATGTGGGGCTGACGGCAGAGCAGGCACGCCATGAAGGCTTGAAGGCTTTCTGGCGCGATTGATCAGACCAGTTCCTTGAGGCGGTGCCAGAGCATCCCCAGGGCCAGCAGCGGCGAGCGCAGGTGTTTACCACCCGGGAAGGTCATGTGCGGCACTTGGGCGAACAGGTCGAAGCGCCCTTGTTGCTGGCCGCTGATGGCTTCGGCCAGCAACCTGCCGGCCAGGTGCGTGGCGTTGAGGCCATGGCCTGCGTAGGCCTGGGCGTAATACACATTGGGTTGATCTGCCAGGCGCCCGATCTGCGGCAACCGATTAGCGCCGATGCCGATCATGCCGCCCCACTGGAAGTCGATCTTCACGTTGGCCAATTGCGGGAACACTTGCAGCATCTTTGGCCGCATATAGGCGCCAATGTCGCTCGGGTCGCGCCCGGAATAGTGGCAGGCGCCGCCGAACAACAGGCGGCGATCGGCGGACAGACGGAAATAGTCCACCGTTACCCGCTGGTCGCACACCGCCATGTTCTGCGGCAACAGGCTGGCGGCTAGCGCTTCGCTCAAGGGTTCGGTGGCGATGATGTAGCTGCCGGCGGGCAATATCTTGCCACTCAAGTGCGGGTTGAGGTCGTTGAGGTAGGCGTTGCAGGCCAGCACCAGGGTCGTGGCATGTACCTGGCCCTGGGCGGTGTGCACCTTGACCTGCGCGCCGTAGTCGATGCGCGTCACCTCGGACTGCTCGAACAATTGCACGCCCAGTTGCCGGGCAGCGCCGGCTTCGCCCAGGGCGAGGTTGAGCGGGTGCAGGTGCCCGGAACCCATGTCGATCATTCCGCCTACATAGCGGTCGGAGCCGATCACGCTGGCCATCTCGCCGGCTTCCAGCAGGCGTACTGGATGGCGATAACCCAGGCTGCGCAGCTCTTCGGCGTCTTCGGCGAGACCCTGCAGGTCGCGGGGCTTGTTGGCGAGGTCGCAGTAGCCCCAGGTCAGGTCGCAGGGGATCTGGAAGCGCTCGACGCGCTCGCGTACGATCTCCACCGCTTCCAGGCCCATCAGTTTCATCTGGCGCACGCCGTCGGTGCCGATCACCTTGGCGAACTGGTCAAGGCCGTGGCCGACGCCGCGAATCAGTTGCCCGCCGTTACGCCCACTGGCGCCCCAACCGATCTTGCGCGCTTCCAGCAGCACGACGCTGAAGCCGCGCTCGGCCAGTTCCAGGGCGGTGTTGAGCCCGGAATATCCCCCGCCAATCACGCAGACATCGGCGCGCACCTCACCCGTCAACGCCGGGTAATCGGGGTGCGGCACGCTGCTGGCGGCGTAGTAGGACGCGGTGTGCCGGGCGCTGGCGATCATGGGGGCCTCCCTGTTTGGAAAATTTGACGCAGGATACAACGGTCGGACGAAGCTGTCTGCGCGGGGCGTTTTGAGTCAGAATCCACGCCTATTCGCCGTTCGGTGTGTGTTTCGATGAGTTGCAACAGTCAGAAAATCAGCGCGCTGCGTCGACAGATTCCTTCGTTCGAGTGCGTTCCCGGTTGTCACGACTGCTGTGGGCCGGTCACCACTTCGCCCGAAGAAATGTCACGCCTGCCGCGCAAGACAGCTGCCGAGCAGGCAGCGGCCATGGATGAGCTCAATTGCGTGCACCTGGGGCCCAACGGCTGCACCGTGTATGACGAGCGCCCGCTGATCTGTCGCCTGTTCGGCACCACCAAGACCTTGCCGTGCCCCAATGGCCGGCGGCCGGTGGAACTGATTCATCCACGGGTTGAAAAGCAGATCCACGCGTACATGGCGAGTACCCGACAGGTACTGGTGTAGCGGATTTACTCGGTCAGTGTGGGAGGGGGCAAGCCCTAATGCCGTCTGTAGGAGCGAGCTTGCTCGCGAAAAACTCACAGGCACCGCGCTCATTCAGAAAGCACGCGTTATCGTTGACCTTTTTCGCGAGCAAGCTCGCTCCTACAGAGGGCGGTGCAGGCTTAACTGACTGGCATTAGGGCAAGCCTCCTCCCACATTTGATTGAGTTGTGTCAGGTTAATCGGGGATCGGCAGGTTAAGGCTCTCTTTCACCTCTTCCATCACGATATAGCTCTTGGATTCGCGCACGTGGGGCAGTTTTAGCAGAATATCGCCGAGTAATTTGCGGTACGAGGCCATCTCGGAAATCCGCGCTTTCACCAGGTAGTCGAAGTCTCCGGACACCAGGTGACACTCCAGCACATGCGGTAGCTTGAGCACCGCGCGGCGGAACTCTTCAAACGTGTCGCCGGACTTGTAATCCAGGCTGATCTCGACAAATACCAGCAAACTCCCTTTCAAATGCTGCGGATTGAGCCGTGCGTTGTAGCCCATGATGATCCCTTCGCGCTCCAGGCGCCGGACTCGCTCGGTACAGGGCGTCGTCGACAGCCCGACCTTTTCCCCCAGTTCCGTGAACGAAATGCGCCCATCGGTTTGCAGGATGCGCAGGATGTTGCGGTCGATCTTGTCCAGCTCCCGCTTGGTCTGAGTGTTGGTACGCATAGGGGATACGCCTCTGTGAAAAGCATTTTTGCCGAGAATTGTCGCCAAATATAGGCATTTATATAGTGAAATGCACTGGTGATTGTTTTTTACACTGCGCCCATCATTGCTCGAATAACACACGTCAGCGGCTCAGCCCGTGATGAGGATATAAAAATGCGCGTTCTGGTCTTGGGTAGCGGCGTCATTGGCGTGACCAGTGCCTACTATTTGGCTCGGGCCGGCTTTGAGGTCGTCGTGGTCGACCGTCAACCCGCCGCCGCCATGGAGACCAGTTTCGCCAACGCCGGCCAGGTGTCTCCAGGCTATGCGTCGCCATGGGCCGCGCCGGGCGTGCCGCTCAAGGCGATCAAGTGGCTGCTGCAACGCCATGCGCCACTGGCGATCAAGGCCACCGCCGATATCGACCAATACCTGTGGATGGCGCAGATGCTGCGCAATTGCACCGCCAACCGATATGCGGTGAACAAGGAGCGCATGGTTCGCCTCTCCGAGTACAGCCGCGACTGCCTTGATGAACTGCGCGCTGAAACCGGGATTGCCTACGAAGGGCGCAGCCTGGGGACCACTCAACTGTTCCGTACCCAGGCCCAGCTCGATGGCGCGGCCAAGGACATTGCCGTGCTGCAGGAGTCCGGCGTGCCCTTCGAATTGCTCGACCGTGCCGGCATCGCCCGGGTCGAGCCGGCCCTGGCCAACGTCACCGACATTCTCGCCGGTGCGCTGCGCCTGCCCAACGACCAGACGGGCGATTGCCAGATGTTCACCACGCGCCTGGCCGACATGTGCAAGCAGTTGGGCGTTGAGTTCCGCTTCGAACAAGACATCCAGCGCCTCGATTTCGCCGGCGACCGCGTCAATGGCGTGTGGATCGATGGCAAGTTGGAGACCGCCGACCGCTACGTGCTGGCGCTGGGCAGTTATTCGCCCAAGCTGCTCAAGCCGCTGGGGATCAAGGCGCCCGTTTACCCGCTCAAGGGCTACTCGCTGACCGTGCCGATCACCAACCCGGCGATGGCGCCGACCTCGACCATCCTCGACGAAACCTACAAAGTCGCGATCACCCGTTTCGACAACCGCATTCGCGTCGGCGGCATGGCTGAGATAGCCGGTTTTGACCTGTCGCTCAACCCGCGTCGGCGTGAAACCCTGGAGATGATCGTCAACGACCTTTATCCTCATGGCGGCGATTTGGCCCAAGCCAGTTTCTGGACCGGTCTGCGCCCGACCACACCCGATGGCACACCGATTGTCGGTGGCACTCCGTTCAGGAATCTGTTCCTGAATACCGGCCACGGCACCCTCGGCTGGACCATGGCATGCGGCTCCGGACGTTTGCTGGCCGACCTGATGGCGAAGAAAACCCCGCAGATCAGTGCCGAAGGCCTCGATATCTCCCGTTACGGCAATCACCAGGAGTCCGCAAAACATGTCCATCCAGCGCCAGCTCACCAATGAACGCATGAGCCAGATCGTGGTTCACAACGGTACCCTGTACTTGGCGGGCCAAGTGGGCGACGACATGAATGCCGGCATTGAGCAGCAGACCCGTGAAACCCTGGTCAACATCGAGCGTTTGCTGGACCTGGCCGGCACCGACAAGACCCGATTGCTGTCGGTGACGATCTATTTGAAAGACATCGATGCCGATTTCGCCGGTATGAACGCGGTGTGGGACAAGTGGTTGCCAAAAGGTGTCGCCCCGGCCCGCGCCACGGTTGAAGCCAAACTGTGTGAGCCGAATATCCTGGTAGAGCTGTCCGTCGTGGCTGCGCTGCCTTAATACACATCCCTCTTGCGGTGCCGATGTTGTCGGTCGGCACCGGTTTTCTTCACTCTGCCGCCTAGAAGCCTGCCGCCATGCGTCCTGCCCGTGCCCTGATCGACCTCCAAGCCCTGCGTCACAACTACCAATTGGCCCGCGAAGTCAGCGGGGCCAAGGCCCTCGCCGTGATCAAGGCGGACGCCTACGGCCACGGCGCGGTGCGCGTAGCCCAGACGCTGGAAGCCGAGGCCGATGGGTTTGCGGTGGCGTGCATCGAGGAGGCCCTGGAGCTGCGCGCCGCCGGGATACGTGCACCGGTACTGCTGCTGGAAGGTTTTTTCGAAGCCGACGAGCTGGCGCTGATCATCGAGCAGGACCTGTGGTGCGTGGTGCATTCATTGTGGCAACTGGAGGCGATCGAGCAAGCCACGCTGGGCAAGCCGCTGACCATCTGGCTCAAGCTCGACTCGGGCATGCACCGAGTCGGCCTGCACCCCAAGGATTTCCAGGAGGCGTACAAGCGTCTGCTGGCCAGTGGCAAGGTCGCGAAGATCGTATTGATGAGCCATTTCGCCCGTGCCGATGAGCTCGATTGCGCAAGCAGCAGCGAGCAAGTGGCGGTATTCGAAGCGGCTCGCCAGGGTCTGGCGGCTGAAGTCAGCCTGCGTAATTCCCCGTCCGTACTGGGTTGGCCGAGTGTGCCCAGCGACTGGGTGCGCCCTGGCATCATGCTCTACGGCGCCACGCCTTTTGGCGATGACCAGGCTATCGCCGCGCGTTTGCAGCCGGTGATGACCCTGGAGTCGAAAATCATCTGCGTACGCGAACTGCCGGCGGGAGAGCCGGTGGGTTACGGGGCCAGGTTCATAACGCCCAAAGCGATGCGTATCGGCGTGGTGGCCATGGGGTATGCCGATGGCTACCCGCGGCACGCGCCCACGGGCACACCGGTGCTGGTCGCGGGTCAGCGCAGCCAGTTGCTGGGCCGGGTGTCCATGGACATGCTGTGCGTCGACCTGACGGATGTGCCCCAGGCGGGGCTGGGTTCCACGGTGGAGTTGTGGGGCAAGAATGTCCTTGCCAGCGACGTCGCGACCGCGGCTGAAACCATCCCCTATCAGCTTTTCTGCAACCTGCGCCGAGTGCCAAGGCTCTATTTGGGCGCTTGATCGCCAGGTACGAATGCCGCTGCCCAGGATTTAGGCCCAAGTGTTGTAAATACTGAACGCTGTCGCCATGATAACGCTCAATTACAACAAAGCCTGAATCCCAGGAGGCACCTGCATTGGACGTCGGCGAACGACTGCAATCCATCCGTAAACTCAAAGGTCTTTCCCAGCGCGAGCTTGCCAAGCGCGCGGGCGTCACCAACAGCACCATTTCGATGATCGAGAAAAACAGCGTCAGCCCCTCGATCAGTTCCCTGCGCAAGGTACTGGGCGGCATTCCCATGTCCATGGTGGAATTCTTTTCCGAAGAGATCCTCCAGGAAATACCCACGCAGGTCGTCTATAAAGCCAATGAGCTGATCGACATCTCCGACGGTGCCGTGACCATGAAGCTGGTAGGCCGAGCGCACCCGAGCCGGGCAATCGCGTTCCTCAATGAAATCTACCCGCCAGGCGCCGACACGGGCGAAGAAATGCTCACCCATGAAGGCGAAGAAACCGGAATCCTGGTGGAAGGGCGCCTGGAGCTGGTGGTCGGTCTTGAAACTTTTGTGCTCGAAGCAGGCGATAGCTACTACTTTGAAAGTACCAAGCCCCATCGTTTTCGCAATCCGTTCGACGTGCCGGCGCGACTAATCAGCGCAGCCACACCGGCGAACTTTTAAAACAGAAGGCGCCCTGCCAGCGTTGCAGGGTTCGCGCAGCTGTAAACCGTGAGGCTGAATCTCCCTTTATTTAATAGGGTTGTTTCGGCCAGGCGGGCTAACCGCTATACTTTCGCCGCCTGCGAAACCGTGGCCGCAGGCGTGAATAGCCACCATGAGGGTGAACGCGTGAACCTAATTATGAAAATGCTGGCTGCACCAGCAACCGTACTGGCCCTGTGGGCTGGCAGCGCTCAAGCTGCGACCAACGATGACATCGCCAAGCGCCTGGAGCCTGTGGGCCAGGTTTGTGTCCAGGGCCAGGAATGCAAGGGCATGGAGGTTGCTGTGGCGGCGGGTGGCGGCGGCGGTGCCAAGACGCCGGATGAAGTGATCGCCAAACATTGCAACGCATGCCATGGCACTGGCCTGCTGAGTGCGCCGAAAATCGGCGATGCCGCAGACTGGGGTAAACGTGCCAAAGAGCAGGGCGGCCTCGACGGGCTGCTTGCAAAGGCCATCACCGGTATCAATGCCATGCCGCCGAAAGGCACCTGCGCCGATTGCTCGGATGATGAGCTAAAGGGTGCGATCGAGAAGATGTCCGGCTTGAAATAAACCGATCTTCGTCAAAACAGCCGCTTACGGGCGGCTTTTTTGTGCCCCAGATTTGTGTTTCAACGCTGTTCTTTGCAGCAAAGACCCGCCACGCTCTGTCCAACCCCTAATCATGGAATGTTCAGGAGGGTCGGATGGTGCAGTTGTGTTCAATCGAGCAAGCAGTTGACGACGTACTGGCGCGGTTGCCGGCGCATATCCACATGGGCATGCCGCTGGGCTTGGGCAAGCCCAACCTGTTCGTCAATGCGCTGTACCGGCGCATTGCCAAGTTGCCCGAGCGGGCGCTGACCATCTACACCGCGCTGAGCCTGGGTCGCCCGTCCCTGGGGGACGGGTTGCAGAAGCGCTTTCTCGAACCTTTTATCGAGCGCGTGTTTGGCGATTATCCCGAACTGGATTTCCTCGCGGACCTGCACAAGGGCAGCCTGCCGAAGAATATCCGCGTGCAACAGTTCTTCATGCAGCCCGGCAGCCTGCTCCACAGCGACTCGGCGCAGCAGGATTATGTCAGCAGCAACTACAGCCATGCCGCCCGCGATATCAATGCCGCCGGCCTGAACCTGGTGGCGCAGCTGGTTGCCAGCAGCGCCGAGCATCCCGACCGCCTGAGCCTGAGCTGCAACCCGGATATCACCCTCGATCTGCTCCCCATGATCGCCAAGCGCCGCGAAGCCGGGGAAACCATTCTGGTGGTTGGCCAGGTTCACACTGAATTGCCCTACATGCCCGGCGATGCGGAATTGGGCATGGACGCATTCGACTACCTGCTCGACGAAAAAGACAGCACCACGCTGTTTTCCACGCCCAACATGCCGGTGGGGTTCCAGGACCATTTTATCGGCCTGCATGCCAGTACCCTGGTTCGCGATGGCGGCACCTTGCAGATCGGCATCGGCTCCATGGGCGATGCGCTGACCGCCGCCTTGCTGGCGCGCCAGGCCGACAACGAAGCCTATCGATTGCTGCTGACCGACCTGGATGTGTACCAGTGGGCGCCCTTGATCAGTCGTGAGGGTGGCGTCGATCCGTTCGCCCGGGGCCTTTATGGTTGCAGCGAAATGTTCGTCAACGGCATGCTGGTGCTGGCGGATGCCGGCATCATCCGGCGCAAGGTTTACCCGGATGTGGCGACCCAGGAGCAAGCCAATGCCGGGCTGCTCGACGATGCGGCGCAGCCCGATGGCATCTCCATCCATGGCGGTTTCTTCCTTGGCCCGCGCAGTTTCTACCAGCGCTTGCAGGAGATGAGCCACGCCAAGCGGCTGCAATTCAACATGACCCGCATCAGCTATATCAACGAGCTGTACGGCCAGGAAGAACTCAAGCGTTTGCAGCGCCAGGATGCACGATTCGTCAACAGTGCGATCATGGTGACGTTGCTCGGTGCCGGTGTGGCCGACCAGTTGGAAGATGGCCGGGTGCTCAGTGGCGTGGGCGGGCAGTACAACTTCGTTGCCCAGGGCCACGCGCTGGAGGATGCGCGTTCGATCCTGATCCTGCGCAGCTGGCGCGAGTCGGGGGGAGAGGTCAGTTCCAATATCGTCTGGGAATATGGCCATTGCACCATTCCCCGGCACCTGCGCGATATCGTCATTACCGAGTACGGCATTGCCGACTTGCGGGGGCAGGCGGATGCCAAGGTGATTGAAGCGTTGCTCAATATCACTGACTCGCGCTTCCAGGACGATTTGATCGAGCAGGCGCAAAAGGCCGGCAAGCTGCCCAAGGATTTCAAGCTGGACCCGCGTTTTGCCGACAACACACCGCAACGGCTCCAGGCGATTCAGGCCAGGCACCGACGCCTGTTCCCGGAGTACCCGTTGGGCAGTGACTTTACGGACGAGGAGCGGGACCTGCTGCGGGCGCTGAACTGGCTCAAAAGCAAATTCAAGCTCACGGAGATGCTGGAACTGGGCAAGGCGGCGCTGGATGCACCGGAGCCGGAGGCGTTTCCCGAGCACCTTGAGCGGATGCGCTTGGATCAGCCGGAGGGATTCAAGGAAGACCTGTACCAGCGCCTGTTACTCGCCGGCCTCCAGGCCACCGCACACTAAAAGCCAATAGCGAGCAAATGTGGGAGGGGGCTTGCCCCCGATGACCATAGGTATCTACACAACTCTGTAGCGCTCAACCGTAACCACGATGCGAAGCGAGTCGCTCTTGATCTTGATCTGCTTTTGATCTTAGGCGCCCCGTTAAACCACGCTGGCCGAACGCAGGCTTGAATCCGTGGGTAACCCGGCAGGACGCCGGGTTAGCCGCACTGGGCCATGGATGGCCCATTGCGGCGGCCCACGGATTCAAGCCTGCGTTCGGGCACACCGAGCCTAGGCGAGGTGCCGAGTGGTGGGGCAAGAGCGTTTTGCTTACTTTTGCGCTTTTCAAAAGTGAGCCGCTGTAAAAGCGGAACCATTAGCAGCCGTTACCGCAGAAACGGATATGTACTCGATCTGATCCAACATCCTGGTCGGCCCAGAGGCCGCCATCGGGGGCAAGCCCCCTCCCACAGGGTCCCGCGGGGTACCTAAAAGTTGTGTAGATACTCATGCCCCGATGACAGTGTGTCAGTCAACACATTGGGTGACTGATACACCGCTATCGGGAGCAAGCCCCCTCCCACATTTTGAGCCGCGTTGATTCAGATGAAGGTCACCACCCCACCGGCCAGCGACTTCACCCGCGCCAGCGATTCAACCCGATAACCCTGCGCATCCAGCTCGGCACGGCCGCCCTGGAACGACTTCTCGATCACAATGCCCAAGCCGGCCACGGTCGCGCCGGCCTGCTTGATGATCGAAATCAGCGCCTGGGACGCCTTGCCATTGGCCAGGAAGTCATCGATGACCAGCACGCGGTCGCTGCTGGTCAAGTGGCGCGGGGAGATCGCCACGGTGCTTTCGGTTTTCTTGGTGAAGGAATACACCGTCGCCGACAGCAGGTTTTCGGTGAGGGTCAGGGACTGCTGCTTGCGCGCGAAGATCACGGGCACGCCGAGGTTCAGGCCGGTCATGATCGCCGGGGCGATGCCCGAGGCTTCGATGGTGACGATCTTGGTGATGCCCGAGTCCTTGAACAGCGCGGCGAATTCGTCGCCGATCAGTTTCATCAGTGCCGGGTCGATCTGGTGGTTCAGAAAGGCGTCAACCTTGAGTACCTGATCGGAAAGCACGATGCCTTCTTCGCGAATTTTCTTGTGCAGTGCTTCCACGGAAAGCTTCCTCTGATGGCGCAACAGGCGCCGAAAGTAGATTAAAAAGTAGTCGATTCTAGCGCTTTAACATCGCGCGTATATCGGCCAGGGCGCTGTTGCCGCGAACGGCTTTCACCTCGGTCGGGGTGTCGTCGTTGCCTTCCCAGGCCAGGTCATCCGGCGGCAGCTCATCGAGGAACCGGCTGGGGGCACAATCGATGATTTCGCCGTATTGCTTGCGCTTGGCGGCGAAAGTGAAGGCCAGTGTCTGACGCGCGCGGGTAATCCCCACGTAGGCCAGGCGCCGTTCTTCCTCGATGGTGTCGGCTTCGATGCTGGAGCGGTGCGGGAGAATTTCCTCTTCCATGCCCATGATGAACACGTAGGGGAATTCCAGTCCCTTGGACGCATGCAAGGTCATCATCTGCACCCCTTCGGCGCCGTCTTCCTCTTCCTGCTGGCGCTCGAGCATGTCGCGCAGCACCAGCTTGCCGATGGCGTCTTCGACGGTCATTTCACCGTCTTCGTCTTTTTCCAGGGTGTTCTTCAGGGCTTCGATCAGGAACCAGACGTTGCCCATGCGGTAGTCCGCGGCCTTGTCGCTGGAACTGTTGGTGCGCAGCCAGTTTTCATAGTCGATGTCCATGACCATGCTGCGCAAGGCACTGATCGGGTCTTCGCCGGCGCACTGCTCACGGACCTTGTCCATGAAGCGCTTGAAGCGCGACAGGCGATCGGTGAAGCGCGTGTCCAGGTGTTCGCCCAAGCCGATTTCGTCGGTAGCGGCGTACATCGAGATCTTGCGTTCGGTGGCGTAGTTGCCGAGCTTTTCCAGGGTCGTCGAACCGATTTCCCGACGCGGCACGTTGATCACGCGCAGGAAGGCGTTGTCGTCATCCGGGTTCACGATCAGGCGGAAGTAGGCCATCAGGTCTTTGACTTCCTGGCGCCCGAAGAAGCTGTTGCCGCCCGACAGGCGATACGGCACCTGGTGGTGCTGCAATTTCAGTTCGATCAGCTTGGCCTGATAGTTGCCGCGATACAGGATCGCAAAGTCGCTGTAAGGGCGGTCGGTGCGCAGGTGCAGGCTGAGGATTTCCACCGCCACGCGCTCGGCTTCGGCGTCTTCGTTGCGGCAGCGGATCACACGGATTTCGTCGCCATGACCCATCTCGCTCCACAGTTGTTTTTCAAACTCGTGGGGGTTGTTGGAAATCAGCACGTTGGCGCAGCGCAGGATACGGCTGGTGGAGCGGTAGTTCTGCTCCAGCATCACCACTTTCAGCGACGGATAGTCGTCCTTGAGCAGCATCAGGTTTTCCGGGCGGGCGCCGCGCCAGGCGTAGATCGACTGGTCATCGTCGCCCACCACGGTGAACTGATTGCGCGTGCCGATCAGCAGCTTCACCAGCAGGTATTGGCTGGCGTTGGTGTCCTGGTATTCGTCCACCAGCAGGTAGCGCACCTTGTTCTGCCACTTTTCCAGGATGTCCTTGTGTTCCTGGAACAGTTTGACCGGCAGCAGAATCAGGTCGTCGAAGTCCACCGCGTTGAACGCCTTGAGCGTGCGCTGGTAGTGGGTGTAGACGATGGCGGCGGTCTGCTCCTTGGGATTGCGCGCGGCTTCCAGGGCTTCGGCGGGCAGGACCAGGTCGTTTTTCCAGGCGCCGATCATGTTCTTGATCTCGTCGACGCCGTCGTCGCCCGCGTATTCCTTCTGCATGATGTCGGTCATCAAGGCTTTGACGTCGGTCTCGTCGAAGATCGAGAAACCCGGCTTGTAGCCCAGCCGCGCATGTTCCTTGCGGATGATGTTCAGCCCCAGGTTGTGGAACGTGCACACGGTGAGGCCACGGCCTTCGCCACCCTTGAGCAGGGTGCCGACACGCTCTTTCATTTCCCGCGCCGCCTTGTTGGTGAAGGTCATGGCGACGATGTACTGGGCGCGGATGCCGCAGTTCTGGATCAGGTGCGCGATCTTGCGGGTAATCACGCTGGTCTTGCCGGAGCCAGCACCGGCGAG
Organism: Pseudomonas sp. 34 E 7; assembly: GCF_900005715.1. Taxonomy (NCBI): domain Bacteria; kingdom Pseudomonadati; phylum Pseudomonadota; class Gammaproteobacteria; order Pseudomonadales; family Pseudomonadaceae; genus Pseudomonas; species Pseudomonas sp. 34 E 7. The sequence goes on along the minus strand of NZ_CVTX01000190.1, from coordinate 37,800 downwards.
CACCAATAGAGGGCCGCCGACGTAGTTCACGGCTTCTTGCTGCCGGGGATTGAGTCGGGACATACAGAGTTCAGGGAGTCGTTATTCAAAAGGGCGGGCATTTTAACAGGCTGGCAAGATTCTGCTGCCTTAGAACGACGGTGTGACGTACCACTCGATCTAAATTTGCCGGTTTTGTTACTTTGCCGCAGGATGTCGTGGGTATCGCAACTATTTTTCACAGTCTGCGTGTTTGATAACACCTATCATTGGTCATGCATTTGTTATCGTCAGGCCGCACGTCATAATGCCCGCCGCCAACGAATTTTTGCAGAGTCTAGGGAGCTAGCTTGTCTACGCCTGTCGAACCCTTGCGTTTGCTGCTGCTGGCCGATACGCCGGCGTGGGCAGCGTTGTTGCGCGAGTGCCTGGCGCCGATGGGCGATGGGGCTGTGCTGATCAGTGCACCCAGTTGGGACTCGGTGAGTCGTCTGTTCGACGACGATCACGAAGCGGTGCTCTTGACCACGCCCAACCTGCAACCCGGTCCCGGTCGTTGCAGCCTGCCGTGTGTATTGCTGCTGGAACAGGAACCACTGGTTGCGCCGCTCGGCGTCAGCGATTGGCTGATCCATTCTGCGCTGGACGCCGGTACCTTGCGCCGCTGCCTGCGCCATGTGCGCGAGCGTGGCGTGCTGGAAAACACGTTGCAGCGCCTGGCCGAACAGGATCCGCTGACCGGTATTGCCAATCGTCAGGGTTTCCAGACCTTGCTGGCGGCACGGCTGGCGGAAAACGAAGGCCGCGGCCTGGCCCTCGGTCATCTGGACCTGGACAATTTCCGTCACGCCAACGATGCCCTCGGTCACCAGGCCGGCGACCGCTTGATCCTGCAGGTGGTCTCACGGCTCAAGAGCCAGCTTGAAGCCGGTGATCAACTGGCGCGCCTGGGCAGCGATGAGTTCGCGCTGCTGATCGACACCCGCCGTGCGCCCCAGCGCGCCGAATGGATGGCCGAACGCATCACCGAAGTCATGGCTGAGCCTTACTGGGTGGACGGCGAGAGCCTGCTGATCGGCTGCAGTTTGGGTGTGGCGCATGCCCGGGCCCGCGCCGGGGCCGACCCGTTGATGTGGCACGCCCATATCGCCATGCAACAGGCCAAAAGCACCCAGGGCTGTACCTTTCATATCTTCAACGAACGCATCAACCGCAACGCGCGCAGCCTGGCCGACCTGGAAAGCGAGTTGCGCCGTGCCTTGCGCCGCGATGAGCTGGAGCTGCATTACCAGCCGCGCCTGGACCTGGATGACGGGCATATCGTCGGCCTCGAGGCCCTGGTGCGCTGGCGCCATGGCGAGCGTGGACTGTTGCCGCCGAGCGAGTTCGTGCCCTTGGCCGAGCAGAGCGGCCTGATCGTGCCGCTGGGGTACTGGGTGATTTCCCGGGCCCTGCGCGACATGCAGGACCTGCGCGAACGCGGCCTGCCGGCGTTGCACATGGCCGTCAACCTGTCGTTTCGCCAGTTCCAGGACAGCCAATTGCTCTCGACACTCAGCCGGCTGATTGCCGAGCGCGGCGTGGAAGCACAATGGCTGGAGTTCGAGCTGACCGAAACCGCCGTGATGCGTCGCAGCGACCTGGTTAAACAGACCATGGACGCCCTCGGCCGCCTCGGTGTGCGGTTTTCCCTGGATGACTTTGGTACCGGTTTCTCATCGTTTGTGCACCTCAACAGCCTGCCGATTGCCTTGTTGAAGATCGACAAGAGCTTCGTCGGTGGCATGGAAGAGCGCGAAGAGAATCGCAAGCTGGTACACGCCATGATCAACCTGGCCCATAACCTCAACCTGGAAGTGGTGGCCGAAGGCGTGGAAACCCCTGAGCAGCTTGAGCTTCTGAGACTGTTTGGTTGCGATCAGGCCCAGGGTTACCTGATCAGTAAACCGTTGCCGTTGACTGAGCTGGTGGAGTATCTGACCTCCGGCAAAAGCCAGCAGGCGTTGTTGGGCTGAGTTGTAAACTCGGTCAGACCTGTGGGAGGGGGCAAGCCCCCTCCCACAGGTCTGACCGAGCAGGGCTTTACTCTGTCTGTGCCGCCTGAAAGGCAGGCTGTATGTCCGGTTCTCGCCGAATCATCCGCTTCATCTTCGCCTCGAACGCCCAGGTCAGGCTCACCGCCGCGCACGCCAACCCCAACGCCAGGCCCCACCACACACCGGTCGGCCCCCAGCCCAGGGTGAACGCCATCAACCAGGCTGCTGGCGCGCCGATCAGCCAGTAGCAACCGAGCCCCACCAGGAACGTGGTCTTGGCGTCCTTGAGGCCGCGGATGCAGCCCATGGCAATGGTCTGCACACCATCGAACAGCTCGAACCAGGCGGCGACGGCCAGCAGGCTGACGGCCAGGACGATGACATCATGAAACGCCGGATCGTCATGGTCGAGGAACAGCCCGATCAGCGGGTCGGCAGACAGCCAGAACACCAGGGCAAACCCCAGCATCAACAGGGCACCAAAGCCGATGCCGACCCGTCCGGCCATGCGTGCCCGCAGCAACTGCCCGGCGCCATAATGCTGGCCGATACGCATGGTCACCGCGTAGGACATCCCCGCCGGAACCATGAACGCCACCGAGACGATCTGCAGGGCAATCTGGTGCGCCGCCAACTGCGTACTGCCCATGGTGCCCATGCACAGCGCCGCAAACGCGAACAGCCCGACTTCCACCGCATAGGTGCCCCCAATCGGCAGGCCCAGGCGCCACAACTCGCGCAGGTACCGGGTATTGAGGCGCAGCAGCCCGCTGCTCAGTGGATAGGCGGCGTAGGTGCGGTTGCTGCGGATGTACCACATCAGTGCCAACGCCATGCCATTGGCGACGATGGCTGTGACCAGGCCAATGCCCATCAGCCCGAGTTTGGGCAGGCCGAACATGCCTTCGATCAGCGCGTGATTGAGCAGGTAGTTGACCACCGTGCCGCACAGGCTGATGACCATCACCGGGGTGGCTTTGCCGATGGCGCTGGTGAAGCCGCGCAGTGCCATGAAGCTCAGATAGCCGGGCAGGGCGAACGGCAGCAGGGTCAGAAATTGCCCGGCGGCCTGCACGTTGGTTTCGGTCTGGCCGAACATCAGCAGCACCGGCTTGAGGTTCCACAGCAGCAGCGCCGCCGCCAGGGCCATCAACCAGGCGAGCCACAGCCCGGCCTGGGTCAGCCGGGTGGCGCCGTCGATGTCGCCCGCGCCGTGACGGATGGCCACAAGGGTGCCCACTGCCGCGATCACGCCGATGCAGAAAATCGCCACGAACGAATAGCTCGCCGCGCCCAGGCCACCGCCGGCCAGGGCTTCGGGGCTCAAGCGCGCCATCATCAGGGTGTCGGTCAACACCATCAGCATGTGCGCCAACTGTGAGGCAATCAACGGCCCCGCCAGCCGCAGAATGGCCCAGAGTTCGGTACGTGCCGGATGCTGCATGATCATCGCTCTCGAAATGTCAGGGAGGTGGGGAGGGTTGATTCTCGGCGCTTTCGGCGCATTGCACAAAGGGATAAAAGCGATCGTTTGCATGATTAAAACTCATGCCTGATCGATTCTGGTAGGGTTTGGCCATTGCGCTGTCGGAGTCATCAAAATGTCTCGTCGTCTTCCCCCGCTTTATGCCCTGCGGGCATTCGAGGCCGCGTCCCGTCACCACTCCTTCACCCGCGCGGCGCAGGAGTTGTCGATTACCCAGAGTGCGGTCAGCCGGCATATCCGTACCCTCGAAGAGCATTTCGCCTGCCGGCTGTTCCAGCGCAGCGGCCGTACCTTGCAACTCACCGAGGCGGCGCGCTTGTTGCTGCCCGGCGTGCGCGAAGGCTTCGCCGCCCTGGAGCGCGCCTGCCATACCCTGAACGCCGAAGATGACATCTTGCGCATGAAGGCACCGTCCACCCTGACCATGCGCTGGCTGTTGGCGCGGTTGAGCCGCTTTCGGGCCCTGCAGCCGGGCAATGAAGTGCAGCTCACCAGCGCGTGGATGAACATCGATGAAGTGGACTTCAATCAGGAACCGTTCGATTGCGCAGTGTTGCTCAGTAACGGACACTTTCCGGCGGACTGGGAGGCCAGCCACCTGTTTGCCGAAATGCTGATTCCGGTGGGCGCGCCCAATCTATTGGATGACGGCCCCTGGGACGTGCAGCGGCTGGCAACGGCCGAACTGCTGCACCCGACACCGGACCGGCGTGACTGGCGTTACTGGCTGGAGCACATGGGGCTGACCTCCCGGGTCTCGCTCAAGGGTGGGCAGGTGTTCGACACGCTGGAGCTGGGCATGATCGCTGCCGCGCGCGGCTATGGCGTGTCCATGGGAGACCTGTTGATGGTGGCCGAGGACGTCGCCCAGAAACGCTTGAGCCTGCCGTGGCCAACGGCCGTCGCCAGCGGGGAAAGTTATTACCTGGTGTGGCCGAAAACCCGGCCCGGGGGTGAGCGCTTGCGGCGCCTGGCGGAGTTTCTGCAGAGCGAGGTGCAGGCGATGGTCTTGCCCGCGGTGACTCGCCTCGAATGAAGGGGTTGGTCTATGCACGGCAATCGATTGCGTCATACCTCTGTGAATCGCTCAAGTATTGTGAAACCGCGCCGAAGTAGGTGTGCTGGACCAATCGTGCCCCAACGTTTCCCACTAGATAATTCGCCGAGCAGCGCTAAGAGATCAGGATGATCCTGGCCTCGGCTCAGGAGCTGTCATGTCTCAACCTCGCGCTCGGATCGCTTCCCAGTTAGGCCTCGCATTAGCCGTGATTCTGGCGGTCGTCATCAGCGGCAGTACCGTTTTCGCACTACGCTCGCTCGATACCGCCAACCTCGCGACCCGTGAGGAGCACCTGGCCAGCGAGGCGCGTTTGCTCGCCGACCAGCTCAATACCTTCCACAGCACCTTGCGCGAGAGCACTCAGCGTTTGAGCGGGCTGTTTGAAAAGCGCTTCGGCGCCGGTTTGAGCGTGCGTGCGGACCAGCCTGTCGCCGTGGCCGGTGTACAAACCCCAAGCCTGTACCTGGGCGGCGAGTTGCTGAACAACAACTTCGGCGAAGTGGACGAATTCAAGGACATGTCCGGCGGCGTGGCCACGGTGTTCGTGCGCAGCGGCGATGACTTCATCCGTATCAGCACCTCCCTGACCAAGCAGGATGGCAACCGCGCCATCGGCACCGTGCTGGATCGCCAGGGCCCGGCCTACCAGCGTGTGTTCAACGGGCAGGCCTATATCGGCCGGGCCGTGTTGTTCGATCGCTCCTATATGACCCAGTACAGCCCGGTGCGTGATGCCAGCGGAAAAGTCATCGCGGTATTGTTCATCGGCTTCGACTACACCGACGAACAAAAAGCCCAGTTCGACAACCTCAAGCGCTTCCGTATCGGCCAGACCGGTTCCTTGTCGCTGCTGGATGAGCAGAAGCACTGGTTGGTGCCGCCGGCCGGTGTGCAAGCCTTGGATCAAGCTGTCGCCGTGATGCTCGACTTGGCGAAGAAACCCGGTGAAGGCCGCTTCTGGAGTGACAAGAACGAAGATTTCTACAGCGTGTCGGTCCCCTTCGAGGGCGGCCCTTGGGCGGTCGTGGCAAGTATGCCCAAGGCCGAGATTCGTGCCGTGACGTGGGACGTGGGGATGCGCCTGGTCATTGGCAGCGTGCTGGCCATGCTGTTGGCTGTGGGGGCCACGGTATGGCTGTTGCGCAGCAAGCTCGCGCCATTGAGTGACCTGGTGCGTCAGGCTGAAGCGCTCGGCGCAGGTGATCTGAGTGCGCGCCTGAATGTCTCCAGCCATGACGAAATCGGCCAGTTGGCGCGCAGCTTCAACCAGATGGGCGAGGCACTGTCGACCATGGTTTCGCACATCCGCAAGGCGGCTGAAGAGGTCAACAGCCGGGCCCAGGCGCTGTCGGGGTTGTCTGGCGGCGCCTATGAAGGCATGGAGCAGCAGTCCGGCGAAATCACCAGCATGGCCGGCGCGGTGGAAGAATTCAGCGCCACCTCGCTGAATATCGCCGACAACATGGGCAATACCGAGCGTCTGGCCCAGGAAAATGCCCAGCAGACCCGTATCGGGCGTACCTCGATGGAAGAAGCGTCGTCGTCCCTGGAACATATCGCCACCGCGCTGAACAGCACCGCTACGGTGATCAACACCCTGGGCCAGCGCTCCCAGGAAATCGGCGGTATCGTCGGCGTGATTACCTCGATTGCCGAACAGACCAACCTGCTCGCGCTCAATGCCGCCATCGAAGCGGCCCGCGCCGGTGAGCAAGGTCGCGGCTTTGCCGTGGTCGCAGACGAAGTGCGCAACCTGGCCTCGCGCACCCGCCAGGCCACCGATGAAATTTCCGTAATGATCCAGAGCATCCAGCAGGAAACCGGCAATGCCATCAGTACCATGGAGCACGGCAACGTGTTGATGCAGGAAGGCCTGTCGCGCAACGCGGATGTGGCCTCGGCCCTGGCGCGCATCGACGAGCAGAGCCGCTCGGCCGGTCAGCAGTTCGCCGCAATCACCACCGCCACCCAGGAGCAGAGCAGCACCGCGACGTTGCTCAGCAGTAATTTGCAAAGCATCGCACTGGCCAACAGCGAGCAGCGTGAAGTGGTGTCGAACCTGGCGATCACCGCCAAAGAGCTGGAAACCCTGGCGGCGGGCTTGCGGCATGAGGTGGATCGCTTCCGCTAAGCCACTCAAGAGCTCGCTGCCGGGCGGTATTGCAAGGCCTCTTGCAAATGGTGGCGAGCGATGGCGTCTTGTTGTTCCAGGTCCGCCAACGTACGCGCCACCTTGAGCAAGCGATGAGCCGCGCGCAACGACAGCGTCAGCCGCTCGCAGGCGTTCTCCAGCCAGCCTTCGTCGACCTTCGCCAGCGTGCAGTACTCGCGCAGCCCCGGCAGGTCGAGGAAGGCATTGGCGCAGCCCTGGCGTCGTTGCTGGCGTTCCCGTGCGTCGGCCACCAAGGCGGCCGTTTTCGCGGTGGTGTCATCGGTCTGTTGTGCCGGGCTCAGCGCCGTGGCTTCTCGCGCCACCGTCAGGTGCAGGTCGATCCGGTCCAGCAACGGCCCCGAGAGCTTGTTGCGATAGCGCTGTATCTGTTCCGGCGTACACCGGCAACGGCCGCTGGGTTCGCCCATATAACCGCACGGGCAGGGGTTCATCGCCGCGACCAGTTGAAAGCGCGCCGGGAAGCTCACCCGGTCACGGGCGCGGGAAATCACGATATGTCCCGACTCAAGCGGCTCGCGCAGGACTTCCAGCACCTTGCGGTCAAATTCCGGCAATTCATCCAGGAACAACACGCCGTGGTGGGCCAGGGTGATTTCCCCCGGTTGCGGCTTCGAGCCGCCGCCGACCAGCGCAGGGCCCGAGGCCGAATGGTGCGGCTGGCGAAACGGCCGGTGCGGCCAATGGCTCAACGGTGCCAGGCTGACCACCGATTGAATCGCCGCGACTTCCAGCGCTTCCTGCTCACTGAGCGGTGGCAGCAACCCCGGCAGGCGGCTGGCGAGCAGCGTCTTGCCGGTGCCGGGCGGGCCGCTGAGCAGCAGGTTATGCGCCCCCGCCGCCGCGATCAGCAGCGCTCGCTTGGCAGCCATTTGGCCCTGGACTTCGCTGAGGTCCGGGTAAGGTTTGTTCAGGTACAACAGGCCGTCCGACCGGTAGGGCTCGATCGGCACATGCCCATTCAAGTGCGCCACCACCTGTAGCAAGTGATCCACCGCAATCACCGTCAACCCTGACGCCAGGCACGCCTCCTCAGCGTTTGCCCTGGGCACTATCAAGGTGCGCCCGGCCTTGCGCGCCGCCAAGGCGGCCGGCAACACGCCTTTGACCGCGCGTACTTCGCCGGACAGCGCCAACTCCCCCAGGCACTCGACCTCATCGAGCATCAGCGCCGGCACCTGCACGCTGGCCGCCAGGATCCCCAGGGCAATCGCCAGATCAAAACGCCCGCCGTCCTTGGGCAGGTCGGCGGGCGCCAGGTTGAGCGTGATGCGCCGCGCCGGGTACTGCAGGGCCGAGTTGAGAATGGCGCTGCGCACGCGGTCCTTGCTTTCCTTCACCGCAGCTTCCGGCAAGCCCACCAGCGTCAGTGACGGCAACCCATTGGCCATATGCACTTCAACAGTGACGGCGGGGGCTTCGACGCCGACCTGGGCGCGGCTGTGAACGATGGCGAGGGACATGCTCGATCCTTGAATGGGGGGCCGCTTCCTGCGGATTATTCAAGGGTAGACGAGGTGGGAATAAGGATGGCGGGGAGGTTTTACAGAACGTATCCAGACAACGAAGTGAGGGAGGGGGCAAGCCCTGATGCCAAGGCTTTTTGTAGGAGCGAGCTTGCTCGCGAAAAACTCACGGGCACCGCGTTCATTCAGGAAGCACGCGTTATCGTTAACATTTTTCGCGAGCAAGCTCGCTCCTACAGGGGGCGGCATCAGGGCTTGCCTCCCACACTCATCGGGTTTATTCGGCCGATGGGGGCGTCAGCCGCGCTTCCAGTTCCGCTACCTTCGCTTCCAGGCTCTCAAGCCGTGCACGCGTGCGGGCCAACACCACCATCTGGCTGTCGAATTCTTCACGGCTGACCAGGTCGAGCTTGCTGAAGCCACTTTGCAGCAGGGCCTTGAACTGGCTTTCGATTTCGTTGCGGGGCAGCGGGGTGTCGCCGCTGAACAGGCGAGAGGCGTGGCCGCTCAGGGCGTCGAGGAAGTCTTTGGGCGCGAGCATGGGAAATATTCCGGAAAACAGTTGGCCGGCAGTGTATCACGCAGCGTCTATAGTCTTTTCATGGCCCGGCACGCACGCTTTTCGCGCATAGGGATGGGCGGTCGCGCACTGTTTTGATGCGCATCGCCGTCGCCGGAGCGCCCCGCAGATGGGCATAAGTGGGCAACGGACTGATTTCAGTGATTTTTACGGAGCTGGCAAGGTTTCTGCTTAGACGATCATGACCCATGCACTGATGCAGTCGCTGTGACGAATGCAGTGCGCCGACGGATCAGGGGTACAGGTTTCGTCACCAGTGGTTCGCTGGCGTCGCCACGGTAATACGCAGGCGACGATGCGTTACAAAGCCAGGCACTGCGCTTAGACTTGAGACGGGTTTGTTTTCCTGGGGCAAGTCCACCAATTCGGGAGAGAGTTTTCATGAAGCTAGTCACTGCCATCATCAAGCCGTTCAAGCTGGACGACGTACGCGAGTCACTGTCCGAGATCGGCGTGCAGGGCATTACCGTCACTGAGGTCAAGGGCTTCGGTCGGCAGAAGGGTCATACCGAGCTGTATCGCGGTGCGGAATACGTGGTCGATTTCCTGCCGAAGGTGAAGATTGATGTCGCCATTGACGACAAGGATCTTGACCGGGTTATCGAGGCGATAACCAAGGCCGCCAACACCGGCAAGATCGGTGACGGCAAGATCTTCGTGGTCAATCTGGAACAGGCTATCCGCATTCGTACCGGCGAAACCGATACCGACGCAATCTAAGCCGCCAAACCCCAACGCCCCAGGAGAAAAACACTATGACTCTGCGTAAATTCGCAGGGCTCGGAGCCCTGTTGTCCATCGTAATGCCAAGCCTTGCCATGGCGGCGGACGAAGTGGCGGCTCCAGTCCTCAACTCCGGCGATACCGCCTGGATGCTGACCGCCACCGCACTGGTGCTGTTCATGACCATTCCTGGCCTGGCGCTGTTCTACGGCGGTATGGTCCGCTCCAAAAATATCCTGTCGGTGATGATGCAGTGCTTCGCCATCACTGGCCTGATCAGCATTCTGTGGGTTGTCTACGGCTACAGCATTGCGTTCGATACCACCGGTATGGAACAGGGCGTCGTCAACTTCAACTCCTTCTTCGGCGGCATGGGCAAGGCATTCCTGGCGGGCGTCACTCCGGCCAGCATCACCGGGCCTGCGGCGCTGTTCCCGGAAGCGGTGTTCATCACCTTCCAGATGACGTTTGCCATCATCACTCCGGCGCTGATCGTCGGTGCATTCGCCGAGCGCATGAAGTTTTCCGCGATGCTGATCTTCATGGCCATCTGGTTCACCCTGGTCTATGCGCCGATTGCGCACATGGTCTGGAGCGGCAACGGCGGCCTGATGTGGGACTGGGGTGTGCTGGATTTCGCCGGTGGCACCGTGGTGCACATCAACGCCGGTGTGGCTGGCCTGGTGGCGTGCATCGTGCTCGGCAAGCGCAAAGGCTTCCCGACCACCCCGATGGCACCGCACAACCTGGGTTACACCTTGATCGGCGCGGCCATGCTGTGGATCGGCTGGTTCGGCTTCAACGCCGGTTCCGCTGCCGCGGCCAACGGCACGGCCGGTATGGCGATGCTGGTCACCCAGATCGCCACTGCCGCCGCTGCGCTGGGCTGGATGTTCGCCGAGTGGATCACCCACGGTAAGCCAAGCGCACTGGGCATCGCCTCGGGCGTAGTGGCCGGCCTGGTCGCAATCACTCCAGCTGCCGGCACCGTGGGCCCGATGGGCGCTTTGGTCATCGGCCTGGCAGCGGGTGTGGTGTGCTTCTTCTGCGCCACTACTCTCAAACGCAAGCTGGGATACGACGATTCCCTGGACGCCTTCGGCGTGCACGGTATCGGCGGTATCCTCGGCGCGATCCTGACCGGCGTGTTCGCGGCTCCATCGATGGGTGGCTTCAATGCCGCTACCACCGACATCGCTGCACAGGTCTGGATCCAGTGCAAAGGGGTCGGCTTCACCGTGATCTACACGGCGATTGTCACCTACGTCATTCTCAAGGTACTGGACATGGTCATGGGCCTGCGGGTCACTGAAGAGGAAGAGGCGGTCGGCCTCGATCTGGCGCAACACAACGAGCGCGGTTACAACTTGTAATTACGCGAAAAAAAGATGCCCGGCTTGCCGGGCATTTTTTTGCCTGGCGTTTGTCTTTGACTATAAGTTGCATGGGTTTTCCATCGACTTTGTGGTGCGATCCACACGGCACTTTCAAGGGTGCGAATGTCTTACAGGCATGTGGGCGTATTCGGCACTTTGTTTTTTTCCAGAGCGCGCTAGAATGCGCGCCGATGGGCGGAGAACTGTATGTGGCAACAGACCCTGATTACGCTGCGGGCCAAGCCCCGGGGCTTTCACCTGGTGACCGACGAGTTGCTTGCCGGCCTGCCTGAATTGAAGGCCTGCCGCGTGGGCCTGTTGCATCTGTGGCTGCAGCACACCTCGGCCTCGTTGACGGTCAACGAGAATGCCGATCCGGCGGTCCGCCGCGACTTCGAACGTTTTTTCAACCTGCTGGTGCCGCAAGGCCAGGCAGGCTTCGAACACAACGACGAAGGCCCGGATGATCTGCCGGCGCACTTCAAGGCCAGTCTCCTGGGCTGCCAGCTGAGTTTGCCGGTGAAGGCCGGCCGCTTGGCGATGGGGACCTGGCAAGGTGTTTATCTGGGCGAGCACCGTGATCATGGCGGTGCTCGTAAAGTCCTCGCCACCTTGCACGGTGAAGGGGCATAAGCCACTGGTGATCCAGTGGATGTTGATTTTTTTCCGGCGGCCTCGACAGAGGGTAAAGCTGGGCTATAACTAATCTGCTTTTCGCAAGTCATGAGGTAGAACATGAGCGACGATGATCTGGAAAACGACGACCTTGAAGTAGGTGACGAAGAGGACACTGAAGACAGTCTTGAAGTGGCGGCTGATGACGTTGCTGAAGACCTCGAGGACAGTGCTGCCGACGATGCCGCTCCCAAGGCCAAAGGCAAGGCCAAGGCTGCTGTTTCGGTAGACGAGCTGCCCAGCGTTGAGGCCAAGAACAAAGAGCGCGATGCCCTGGCCCGAGCGATGGAAGAATTCCTCGCCAAAGGCGGCAAAGTGGTCGAGGTCGAGCCCAATGTGGTTGCGGATCCACCGAAGAAGCCGGATAACAAGTACGGCAGCCGTCCCATCTGAGGTCAGCTGACTGCTTGTAAGAAGAAGCCCGCCGTCGCTGCGGGTTTTTTCATGCCTGGTGAATTACTCGAGCCTTGTGGTGATTCAACTGTGGGAGGGGGCAAGCCCCCTCCCACAGTTGGATCTCCAGTGTTACTGCCAACTGCGCAGCAACGCCGGCAACTCCGTCAGGCTGCGAATCTCTGCATCAGGGCGCTTATCTGCTTCCCATGCCTTGGCGCTGGGGTTAAACCACACCGCCCGTAACCCCGCCTGCTGCGCGCCGGCGATGTCATCCCCGGGGTGATCGCCCACATGCACCGCCGCACTGGCGTCCACACCGCCGCGCTGCAACGCTTCCTCAAACAACCGCGCATCCGGCTTGGCGATACCGATGTCTTCAGCGCGCAGGGCAAAGTGGAAGTAGTCCGCCAGGCCTACACGTTGTACGTCGGCATTGCCGTTGGTGATCACCCCCAGGAGGAAGTGCTGGCGTAGCGCTTTGAGCATCGGTTCGGCTTCGGGGAAGACCGTGAGCTGGTGCCGCGCATGAATGAACGCCTCAAAACACACATCGGCCATCTCTGTCGCTTCGGGCTGCGGATAGCCGGCCTCTTCGAACGCATGCAGCAATACGCGATGGCGCAGGACGCTGATGCGGTGTTTGAGCTCAGGATGACGTTCCAGCACCTGTTGGCGCAGGTTGGCGAAATGCTCCAGGGGCAGGTCGCCGACCCTGGATGCATTGACCGCCAACCATTCGCGCATTGACGCTTCGGCGCTGATGATGACGGGTACGTTGTCCCAGAGCGTGTCGTCCAGGTCGAAGGTGATCAGCTTGATGCTCATGAGTCGCCGCCCTTGATGCGTTTGGCCCGTGGATGGGCGCTGTCGTACACCGTTGCCAGGTGCTGGAAGTCGAGGTGGGTGTAGATTTGCGTGGTCTTGATATCGGCGTGGCCGAGCAGCTCCTGGACCGCGCGCAGGTCCTGGGATGACTCCAGCATATGGCTGGCAAAAGAGTGCCTGAGCATATGCGGGTGCAGGTTTTGCCCCAGTTCGCGTTCGCCGGCGGCCTTCACGCGCAGCTGAATGGCCCGTGGCCCCAGGCGTCGGCCTTGTTGGCTGATGAATACCGCGTCGTCTTTCGGATTGGCCAGCGCACGTAACGGCAGCCACAGCTGCAGGGCTTCGCGAGCCTTCCTGCCGACGGGCAGCACGCGCGTCTTGCTGCCTTTACCCAGCACCTGCACCAGCCCATCGGCCAGGTCCAGTTGCTCAAGGTTCAGGCCGGTCAGCTCCGACAGGCGCAGGCCCGAGGAGTAGAACAGTTCGAGGATCGCCTGGTCGCGATGGGCAAGGAAGTCATCCTCGATCGCGCCATCCAGCAGTTGCAGGGCGCGGTCGGTGTCCAGGGTCTTGGGCAGGCGTCGCTCGCCTTTGGGCGGCGACAGGCCGTTGGCCGGGTCGTGGTCGCACAGGCCCTCGCGGTTGAGGTAGTGATAGAGGCCGCGTACCGCTGAGAGCAGGCGCGACAGGCTGCGCGAGGACTGGCCTTGCTGGTGCAGCCGTGCGACCAGGCTGCGCAGGCCCTGGATATCCAGGGCTTTCCAGCTGGCAACCTGCTGTTTTTCGCAATAGGCCAGGACCTTGTTCAAGTCCCGCCGGTAGGCTTGCAGGGTATGAGGCGACACCTGGCGCTCGTTGCGCAGGTGAGCGCAGTAAGCGTCCAGTTGCCGTTCCATGGCTAGCGCACCGCGCGCAGGGCAGTGGTGAAACGCGGCAGGACGCGGCCCAGCACTTCGGCGATATAGGTCAGGAACAGGGTGCCCACCGAGCTTTTATAGTGCGCCGGATCACGGCTGGCAATGGCCAGTACGCCGTGCAGGCCTTGGTGGCTGAGGGCAACCACGGCGGTAGAGCCGATCTGTTTGCGCTGTTCGGCGCCGAACAGGAAATCCAGTTCATGCTCGCGCAGCGTACCGCTGATGGTCTTGCCTTCCGAAAGCAGGCCGCCGATAGCGGTCTGTGCTTCGCCACCGCTGACCCAGCGACCTACCGGCATTGGGTTATCGCTGAACAGGATGAGGCTGACAAATGGCACCTGGAAGTCCTGGCGCAGGCTGTCTTCCACCGCCATCACTGTTTCTTCCAGGCTGGCGGCGTCCATCAGGGTCAGGATCAGGCGACGGGTCTTTTCGAACAGGCGATCGTTGTCGCGAGCGACGTCCATCAGGTGCGAAAGGCGGTGGCGCATTTCGATATTGCGCTCGCGCAGGATTTTCATCTGCCGCTCCACCAACGACACGGTATCGCCGCGTTGGTGAGGGATGCGCAAGGCCGGGAGCAATTCTTCGTGCTCGACGAAGAAGTCCGGATGAGCCTCAAGGTACGCCGCAACCGCAGCGGCCTCCAGGCTTTCACTCGAGGTGACGGGGGCGGGTACTTGAGGCTTATCGGTCATTGGCTTGGCTCACTCATAGACGGACCTGTCCTTCGTATACACGCGTGGCCGGCCCGGTCATCATCACCGGGTGGCCAGGGCCTGCCCATTCGATGGACAAGCGTCCACCCGGCAGGTCGATCAACAGCGGCGAATCCATCCACCCCTGGCTGATCGCGGCCACGGCAGCGGCGCAGGCGCCGGTGCCGCAGGCCTGGGTTTCGCCGGCGCCGCGTTCCCACACACGCAATTGCGCACGGGAACGGTCGATCACCTGCAGGAAGCCCAAGTTGACCCGCGCCGTAAAGCGCGGGTGATGTTCGATCTTCGGCCCCAGTTCGTGCACGGGTGCATTGTTGATGTCGTTGACGCGCAGCACCGCATGGGGGTTGCCCATGGACACAGCCGCGATATCGACCGTGTTGCCGTCCACGTCCAGCGCATAACTGAGGGCCTGCTCGGGCGCCTGGAACGGAATGTCCGCCGGCACCAGGCGTGGCGCGCCCATGTTGACGCTGATCTGGCCGTCACTGCGCACATCCAGTTCGATCACGCCGCCCTTGGTTTCGACGCGAATCTGGCGCTTGGCGGTCAAACGCTTGTCCAGCACAAAGCGCGCGAAGCAGCGCGCACCGTTGCCGCACTGTTCCACTTCGGAGCCGTCGGAGTTGAAGATCCGATAACGGAAGTCCACCTCCGGGTTGGTCGGCGCTTCCACCAGCAGCAGTTGGTCGAAGCCGATACCGGTATGGCGGTCGCCCCATTGTTTGGCGTGCTTGGGCAGGATGTGCGCGTGCTGGCTGACCAGGTCGAGAACCATGAAGTCATTGCCCAGCCCGTGCATCTTGGTAAAACGCAGCAGCATGGCTTACTCCGGCAGCGGGCTTTCGCCAGCATACAACTCGGCTACCGTCTCGCGGCGACGCACTTCAAACGCTTGATCACCGTCCACCAGCACCTCGGCGGCGCGGCCGCGAGTGTTGTAGTTGGAACTCATGACAAACCCATAGGCACCGGCCGAATGCACGGCCAGCAGGTCGCCTTCCTCCAGGGCCAGCTGACGATCCTTGGCCAGGAAGTCGCCGGTCTCACAGATCGGGCCGACAATGTCGTACGCACGCGCCTGGCTGTGGCGCGGCGCCACTGCCGTGACGTTCATCCAGGCCTGGTACAGCGCCGGGCGGATCAGGTCGTTCATCGCCGCGTCGACGATGGCGAAGTCCTTGTGCTCGGTGTGCTTGAGGTACTCGACCTGGGTCAGCAGTACACCGGCGTTGGCGACGATATAGCGGCCCGGCTCGAACATCAGCGTCAGGTCGCGCCCTTCGATACGCTCGCGCACGGCCTTGATGTAGTCGGCAATCAGCGGCGGCTCTTCATCGCGATAACGCACGCCCACACCCCCACCGAGATCGATGTGATGCAGGTAGATGCCGCAGTCGCCCAGGCGGTCGATCAGCGCCAGCAGGCGGTCCAGGGCATCCAGGAACGGCGGCAGGGTGGTCAGTTGCGAGCCGATATGGCAGTCGACGCCCAGCACGTCCAGGTTCGGCAATTGCGCGGCGCGGATGTACACGTCTTCGGCGTCGGCGATGGCGATGCCGAACTTGTTCTCTTTGAGACCGGTGGAAATGTACGGGTGAGTGCCGGCGTCGACGTCCGGATTGACGCGCAGGGAGATCGGCGCGCGAACGCCCAGCTCGGCGGCCACGACCTGCAGGCGCTCCAGTTCGTCGGTGGACTCGATGTTGAAGCAATGCACGCCCACTTCCAGGGCGCGACGCATGTCTTCGCGGCTCTTGCCGACGCCGGAGAACACGATCTTGTCGGCCTGGCCGCCAGCGGCCAATACCCGTTCCAGCTCGCCACGGGACACAATGTCGAAACCGGCGCCAAGGCGCGCCAGGACATTGAGCACGCCCAGGTTGGAGTTGGCTTTGACCGCGTAGCACACCAGATGCGGCACGCCTTCGAGCGAGTCGGTGAACGAGCGGTATTGCGCTTCGATATGGGCGCGCGAATACACATAGGTCGGGGTACCAAAGCGCTGGGCAATCGCGGACAGCGCCACGCCTTCCGCGAACAGCTCGCCGTCCCGGTAGTTAAAAGCGTCCATGGGGATCCCTTAGTAAGTGTCGTGCTTGTGCGCTTTGGACGGCTTTTGCGACGACTGCGCCTGTTCGTTCGGGTCTTTGCTGTCGTCAGGCAGGTACAGCGGTCCTTTCTGACCACAGGCACTGACGAGGCAAGCAACCGCGACGAGCGCAGCAAGGGAAGAGATCAGGCGCTTCATGGCGAAATCCTTGAATATGCATTAATTGCGCCCGAGTATACCGACCACCTGCCGGCTTGCCTATGCGCTGGAATACCCGTCCGGCGGGGGTTTGCCGAGATAGTCGGGAAGCGGGCTACGTTGGTTGAGGATATTTCATACCGCCATCTATGATGAAATCGGTATCCTTTGCAATCGGCGGGGCGCGTCCGTATCGTGCGGCGCTTGAGCAAAACCAGACACTTTCGAGGTTGCCACAATGAGTTTGACCGAAGCCCGTTTTCACGACCTGGTGGATGCGACCCAGCAGGCGCTGGAAGATATTTTCGACGACAGCGGTTTGGACGTGGACCTGGAAAACTCGGCCGGCGTGCTGACGGTCAAGTTCGAAAACGGCACTCAGTTGATCTTCAGCCGTCAGGAACCGTTGCGGCAGTTGTGGCTGGCGGCACGTTCCGGTGGTTTTCACTTCGACTACAACGAAGAAGACAACAATTGGCAATGCGATAGCAGCGATGAGCTGCTCAGCGAGATGCTGGCGCGTCTGGTTCTGGAACAATCCGGCGCCGAGCTGGATTTCGACGAGATTTGACCGTGAGCCAGTCCGCACCCACGCGCCCGCCCAAGCCGCTGTTCAGCAATGTCAGCCCGGCGGTGCCGTCACCTTGTATCAGTTTATGTCGCCTGGACGAGCAGAAAGTCTGCCTCGGCTGTTTCCGCCATGTGGAAGACATCCGCGAATGGCGCTCCGCCGACGATGAGCGGCGCCGGGTGATCTGTGCCGAGGCCGAGCAGCGCCGAGCCCAGGCCTGAAGTCGTCTTGTTTATTTGTGACGCTGTGGTAGTGTCCGGGTACGCCTCAACTCATCGAGGCCCGTGAGAACCCCGCCTTTTCCTGGCGGGGTTTTGCTTTTTTGTGCAGAAAAAAGGAGTCTGCCTGAATCATGACCACCGCACCGTCCATCATTCTCACCCGTCTTGACGTGCAGCGTCTGGAGCAACTGATCGACCGCCTGGGCGACGAGTTTCCCGGTGTCGAAGCGTTGCAACACGAACTCGACCGCGCCGAAGAAGTGGTTGGCCACGATGAGGTGCCTGCGGGTGTCGTGACCATGAACTCCAGCGTGCATTGCCGTGAGCAAGGCAGCGGCAAGGATTACCACCTGACCCTGGTTTACCCGAAAGACGCGAACGCCGATGAAGGCAAGATCTCGATCCTGGCACCGGTGGGCAGCGCGTTGCTCGGCCTGCAAGTGGGCCAGCATATTGACTGGCCTGCACCGGGCGGCAAGACCCTCAAGCTTGAGTTGCTGAGTGTCGAAGGCCAGCCCAAGGATGGCGGCGCCTTTGCGCTTTAAATCTGCTTCAGCGCCTGATTGAGCGCGAGCTCAAGCTCCGCCTTGTAGCGCAGGTACAGATTGCTCGGGCTTTGCACGTCGCCAAGCAGGCCCGATAGATCCAGATCGGTGATGTAGCAACGGTAACGCTCGGTTTCCCGGCGCTGCCCGACGATTTCCCGGGCGACTACCGCAAACAGCTGGTCGCCAAACTCCAATTCGGAAAATTCCCGCTGATTGCAGTACAGCGTGATACCCACCTGCCCGGGCGCCGCCCTGGCGATAATCGCCTGCACGTCATAGAACGGCTGGTTGGCGCGGTTTTGCGGAGCCGGCCTTGGCTCAACGAGACGAGCGCGGGCATTGCCCGACGGCAGCAGTTGGTAATACGCGATCTGCACTTCGCCCAACGGCTGTTGGGTGTCCAGAGCCGATAGTGCTTCGCGGCGATAGATGATCGAGAGCAGAAAACGCTGCAGCGGTGCCAGCAGGCTTTGCTCATCATGGAACGGCAAACGCTGCTGCCAGAGTGCATTGAACTCGTCGAGCACATACAGTTCGGCAAATTCTTCATGGACCCGGTAGAACACCTGTATGCAACCGGCCGCACCCATGGGCAGCAGCAGCGCCAGGTCGTGATCTTCCAGGGCCATGGCGTCCAGGTGCCAGGGGCTGTAACTGGCCAGCTCTTCGCTGAGGTAGGCGATCAATGCGTCCTGGGTCGGCAGCGGTACATGGGTGGCTTGGCCGGGGATCAACTCCATGACGTGATAGTGCTGCTGCACCTGGAGCAGGTAGCGGTGATTGCCCTGGCCGAGCAGCAGGTTCTGCGCGGTGTCGAATACCTCTTCCACACGCTGGGCAATGAACTGCGCTCGGTTGTGACAGAAGCAACGCACGCGCAACCGTGGCAAATGATCCGACGGCAGTTGGTTGAGGTAGTCGCGCAGGCAGTCGAGCAGCGCATGGGGCCCGTCGTAGCGGCTGACCATCACCTCGTTCCAGCTATTGAGCGTGACCTGGTCCAGGGTCAGTACCAGGTTCTCACGCACGCCGGCATAACTCAGCGAGTCGGTACGCTCGGTGGTCATCAGAATATTCAGGTCGCGGTGATGCTTGAGCGGGTCGACGCCGACGTTGATCAGCAACAGCACTTCTTCGGGCACCGCCGAGCGTAACAGGCGGGTTTCATCGACGCTGGCCATGGGCAGGGCGATAGTCTGCTGCAGGCTGCCCAGCAGGTTGAACAGCTCGAACTCGGTCATGTCGCTGGCGCCCGGGTGCAGCGCCAGGCGCGTACTGCTGTCGATCACCCCGTTGCGATGGCACCAGGTAAGCATTTCCAGCAGGTCGCGGCTGCGCTTGATGGGGGCGAAATGCTCCCATTCCAGTGCGGTGAGGTTGCCGTTATACAGGCCCCAATGGTGCTGCCCCGGCTCCTTGCGGTTGGGTGAGTGCACCAGGGTCAAGGTGTCTTCGGCCAGGTCCGGGGCAATGCCGGGGTTGATGAACTCGACCTTGCCGGCCTTGCGTTCAAAGGCTGCGTACAAGCGCCGGCCCAGTACATTGAGGTCGCGCCGGTTGATCGGGCTGACGGTCTGTTCCGTGCGGGCGAACTGGGTGAGGAAGCGATAACTGTAGTTCAGTTCGTTGACCAGGGCGCGGCGCTCGGAGGCGACCTGACGCACTTTCCATTGGCTGCGGCTGTCCAGCAGGGCCAGTTGGCGCTGGTCCCAGTCCCATTCATGGGCCAGGCGTTCCAGCAGCAGTCGTTGCCAACTGGCAATGCGCTGGCCGGCGCTGAGCTTGCGGTTGACCTTCAGGTACAGGCTGCGCCGTACCAGTTCCAGGCGCTCCGGTTCATTGCGGGCCTTGAGGTATTCCTCGATGCGGCGGTAGACCACGATGTAAGGGTCCAGCTCATCCAGGTCCATCTGATTGGCAAACACCGCGCGCTTGAAGCGCAGGCTCAGGCACTGCACGTTGGGGTGCTCGCTGGCATAGACCTCGGTCAGCAGCAGCTTGAGCACCGATTTATAGGGCGATTCGATGCCCTTGAACAATTGCCACAGCCCGGCACCGATGAACTCCCCTGGAGGGATGTGCGCCAGATGGCCGAGATCCAGGGTTTCGTCGGCGCGGATGAAACGTTTGGTGAGCAGCGCGTGGGTGAACTCGGCGTAGCGGCTTTCTTCATACACCGGCACCAGCCACCAGATCGGCGTGCGCCCGGCCAGCCAGATTGCGGTGCGGTAGAACTCATCCAGCAGCAGGTAGTGCTGAGTGGTCCCGCAATCGTCGGAGCTCAGTTGCGTGTCCCGTTCACCCAGCACAAAGCGTGTCGGTTCAATCAGGAAGAAGTGCGCCTCGGCGCCCATGGTCTGGGCCCAGGCTTCCAGCAGTTGGCACTTCTTGCGCAGCTCGACCAGCTCGTTGTCACTCAGGTCGGGCGCGTGGCATACCCACACGTCCATATCGCTTTGATCCGCCTGGGCCAGCGTGCCCAGGCTGCCCATCAGGAACAGGCCGTGAATGGGCGTTGGCGGGTTGCCGCGACGGGCTTTGTAGGAGAACGAGCGGGTCAGGCGCTGGGCTTCGGTCAGGGCCTGGGTGTCGGGTTCGAAATTCGACAGACCTGCTGGCGTACTGCCTGATACATAGCCGGGCAGCAGCGGATGGTTGACGTGAAAAAACAGTGGCAACAGGGTCAGCACGCTCTGCTGGCGCGGTGTCAGCCCTTCGATCGCCCGGGCCATACGCCCTTCGTTGAGGGCCATGAAACGCGCGCGCAATTGGGCCAGCACCTTGCGGTCGATGCCTTCGTCCAGGTCGGGGCGGATTTCATGGGTGCGGGTCATGTCGAACTCGGTGGCTCGCAGGGCCCGACGTGGGCGGCCGTGTAGGAGTTTACAGACAGTCGCGTAGGAGTTTTAGAGGAAATGGACGTTGGCTGCAGAATTTTGTGAGCTGCGCAGCAACGCCCGTGGAATCCGCAGAGGGCGGACTCCATGGGCGGGGATCAGGGGTCAGGCGGCTTCTTTGGTGGAGGCGGTGGTCAAGATAGTCAGCAAGGTCTGGGCTTGCTCGGCGGCGTCCCGGCCAAGGCTGGTCAGGTAGCCTCCGTCCGGTTGGTCGATAAGCCCTTTGGCATGGAGGCGCCTGGCAGCGGCAACGGCAGTGGGAGCGGCGGTCTGATGGACTTTCAGACCCTCCTTGGTGCTGTCCAGGGGGAAGAGTACAAGGATTTCCAGTTCGGCAACCAACTCAGGGGTATACGACATAAGGACTCCAGACGTTCTAAAATTTATTAGAGGCTAGCAGGCCATAAGGTGAACGCACTTTGCCGAACTGTCCAGCGTGTTGCAGCGCGGCCGGATTATTCCTTTTCAGGCGGCAGCTCGGGCAGTGCCCGCAGCGCGGTTTCATACCATTGGGTATCAAAGGCGCGGTCCTCATCCAGCATCGCGTCGATCTCGAAAGCCAGCACGTGGGCCATGAGATTCAGGATCTCTTCTCGCTCATAACCGACCAGCGTCAGCTTGTTGAACGTGGCCTTGGCCGCCGGCGGGTTGTCGCTGTCGATCTGGTTCTCGATGGCCTGGATCAGCGTGCTTTCGGTGAATTCTTCTTCGTCATTGTCGATATCGGTCGGCTCGCTCATGGCAGGCTCCTCAAGGAAAGGGCGCCAGTCTAACGCCATTCAGGTCGCTGATGCTGCTGGCCAGTCCCAGCCTCAGCGTCTATAACGCTTGCAGCCAACCCCGCACCCGGCCTGGAGGCTTTGCGATGCTCAAGCTTTATGGATTTTCGGTCAGCAACTACTACAACATGGTCAAGCTGGCGCTGCTGGAGAAAGGGCTGCCTTTCGAAGAGGTGCCTTTTTACGCAGGACAAACGCCTGAAGCCCTGGCGGTGAGCCCACGAGGCAAAGTGCCCGTGCTGGGTGTCGAGCAAGGCTTCATCAACGAAACCAGCGTGATCCTCGAATACCTCGAGCAGACACAGGAAGGGCCTGCGCTGCTGCCAGCCGATCCGTTCCAACGTGCCCAGGTGCTGGCGTTGTGCCGGGAAATCGAGCTGTATATCGAATTGCCGGCGCGGGCGTGCTTCGCCGAAGCCTTTTTTGGCATGACGGTGCCGGAGGCGATCAAGGAAAAATCCCGCGCTGAATTGTTGCTGGGGGTCGGTACGTTAGGCCGGCACGGTAAATTCGCGCCCTATGTGGCGGGAGAGCACTTCACGATTGCCGATCTGTATTTCATGTACAGCTTGAATCTGGCCTGTGGGGTAGGCGAAAAGCTGTTCGGACTGGACCTGCTGGCGCAGTTGCCGCAAGCGAAGGCGTTGCTGGGGCGATTGAACGAGATGCCCAATGCGCAAAAGGTCGAGGCGGACAGGCTGGCGGCGATGCCGGGATTTCTGGCGATGATTGCAGCAAGGAAATAATCAGATGTGGGAGGACACTTCCCCCCGATAGCATAGGTATCTACACACCTGCGTAGCACTTAACCGTAACCACGATGCGAAGCGAGCCGCTCTTGATCTGGCTTTTGATCTTGATCTGCTTGTGATCCTAGGCGCCCCGTTAAACCACGCTGGCCGAACGCAGGCTTGAATCCGTGGGTAACCCGGCAGGACGCCGGGTTAGCCGCACTGGGCCATGGATGGCCCATTGCGGCGGCCCACGGATTCAAGCCTGCGTTCGGGCACACCGAGCATTAGCGAGGTGCCGAGTGGTGGGGCAAGAGCGTTTTGCTTACTTTTGCGCTTTTCAAAAGTGAGCCGCTGTAAAAGCGGAACCATTAGCAGCCGTTACCGCAGAAACGGATATGTACTCGGTCCAATCCAACATCCCGGCCAGCCCAGAGGCCGCCATCGGGGGCAAGTCGAATCGTCGCACCGCCCCCCCACATTTTTTAGCGACTGGCGAGCAGTGCCTGGCCACGCACGACTGCGGCCTTCACCTGCGCCGGCGCAGTGCCGCCGATGTGATTACGGGCATTCACCGAGCCTTCCAGGGTCAGCACGGCAAATACGTCCTGCTCGATCTGGTCGCTGAACTGGCGCAGTTCTTCCAGGCTCATTTCCGCCAGGTCCTTGCCGGTGTCCACGCCGTACTTCACGGCATGGCCAACGATTTCATGGCAGTCGCGGAAGGGCAGGCCACGACGCACCAGGTAGTCGGCCAGGTCGGTCGCGGTGGAGAAACCACGCAAGGCCGCTTCGCGCATGATCGCATGCTTGGGCTTGATCGCCGGAATCATGTCGGCAAACGCACGCAGTGAATCGCGCAGCGTGTCGGCGGCGTCGAACAGCGGTTCCTTGTCTTCCTGGTTGTCCTTGTTGTAGGCCAGCGGCTGGCCTTTCATCAGGGTCAGCAGGCCCATCAGCGCGCCGAATACGCGGCCGCTCTTGCCACGTACCAGTTCGGGAACGTCGGGGTTTTTCTTTTGCGGCATGATCGAGCTGCCGGTGCAGAAACGGTCCGGCAGGTCGATGAACTGGAATTGCGCGCTGGTCCACAGCACCAGCTCTTCGGAAAAGCGCGACAGGTGCATCATCGCAATGCTGGCGGCGGCGCAGAATTCGATGGCGAAGTCGCGGTCCGACACGCCGTCCAGGGAGTTACCGCCCACGGCATCGAAGCCCAGCAACTGCGCGGTGTACTCGCGGTCGATCGGGTAGGTGGTGCCGGCCAGCGCGGCGCTGCCCAGTGGCATGCGGTTGGCGCGCTTGCGGCAATCGACCAGGCGCTCGTAATCGCGGCTGAGCATTTCGAACCAGGCCAGCAGGTGGTGGCCGAAGGTCACAGGCTGAGCGGTCTGCAGGTGCGTGAAGCCGGGCATGATGGTGTCCGATTCGCGCTCGGCCTGTTCCAGCAAACCTTTCTGCAGGCGGGTGATTTCAGCCAGGATCAGATCGATTTCATCGCGCAGCCACAGGCGGATATCGGTGGCCACCTGGTCGTTACGGCTGCGACCGGTGTGCAACTTCTTGCCGGTCACACCGATGCGATCGGTCAGGCGTGCCTCGATATTCATGTGCACGTCTTCCAGGTCGACGCGCCAGTCGAACGTGCCGGCTTCGATCTCGCCCCGGATGGTGGTCAGGCCTTCGATGATGCTGTCGCGCTCGGCATCGGTCAGCACGCCGACCTTGGCCAGCATGGTGGCATGGGCGATGGAGCCCATGATGTCGTGGCGGTACAGGCGCTGGTCGAAGTTGACGGAGGCGGTGAAGCGCGCGACGAAGGCGTCGACGGGTTCACTGAAGCGGCCGCCCCAGGACTGGTTGGTCTTGTCGGTGCTCATGAATTCGCTCGTGATCTGCTTAAAAAAGGCGTGAAGGTGTGCCGCCGATAATAACAGGGTTGTTCGCGGACGCGATGGTGCGGGTGGACGGCAATTTTATTTGTACAAAGGATGGCTAAGTGCCTTGCCGCCGATCGCATCCAGGACGAGACTGGGAGCAGGCCGTTATTGAAACGATATTTGACGATTGAGCAATATCGTTCCAGCGAGCGTCTACAGTTGGACTGAGAGTGTGTGAATGCACCAAAGTCGGGTGATGCGGTCAGAGCCCAGACTATCCATTAAATACGGGGGTATTCGGATTGTGTATCAGCAAACCCTATGACAATGCGCGAAGTTGGCGGGTCTTGGGCGCTATTGAACAGGTCCGGGTAAATTTGGGTGCCACTCCAAGGGCACTTTTTGCCGCTTGCGCCAGTCTTAGCGTGGATCGCTGTGACGTAAGTCACCGCACCTGTCTACGCTATCCTTGTGCGAGACTCACGCAGGAATCCAGCGCAATATGAATGTCCTGATCGTTGATGACGAACCCCAAGCCCGCGAGCGACTGAGCCGTCTGGTCAGTGAAATCGAGGGTTATACAGTCCTTGAACCGAGCGCCACCAGCGGCGAAGAGGCGTTGACGCTGATCGACAGCCTCAAGCCGGATGTGGTGTTGCTCGATATCCGCATGCCGCTCCTCGATGGCCTGCAAGTCGCTGCCCGTCTGAGCGAGCGCGAATCGCCACCGGCCTTGGTGCTGTGCGCGGCACAGGAAGAGTTTTCTGCACAGACGCTCGAAGAAAGCGGTGTGAGTTTTCTCGTCAAGCCGGTGGCCGGCGACGCATTGCTCAAGGCGTTGAAGAAGGCCGAGCGTCCCAGTCGCGCCCAGCTCGCAGCCCTGACCCAACCGGCTGCCCAGAGTGGCAATGGCCCCCGCAGCCATATCAGCGCACGCACCCGCAAGGGCATCGAGCTGATTCCCCTCGCTCAGGTGGTCTATTTTATCGCCGACCATAAATACGTGACCTTGCGTCACGAAGCGGGCGAAGTGTTGCTCGATGAGCCGCTCAAGGCCCTGGAGGATGAGTTCGGCGACCGCTTTGTGCGCATCCATCGCAATGCGCTGGTGGCTCGCGAGCGAATCGAGCGCTTGCAGCGCACGCCTCTTGGCCACTTCCAGCTCTTTCTGAAGGGGCTCAACGGCGATGCCCTGATCGTCAGTCGGCGCCATGTCGCCGGCGTGCGCAAGATGATGCAGCAGCTCTAGCCAGGGGCGGTGGCGAGCTCTGCAGTTCCTATCCCGGTGTGATGCGGCCAGGGAGGCCCCGCACTTGCTGATTCAAATCAAAGCGTATTTGCCTGAGCTGTTATTATCTGCCGTATCTATTCAGTACGGATTGATCCATGTCTTCTCGCGAAATCCGCATCGCCACCCGTAAAAGCGCCCTGGCCTTATGGCAGGCCGAGTACGTCAAAGCACGTCTTGAACAGGCTCATCCTGGCCTCAGGGTGACCCTGGTGCCCATGGTCAGTCGCGGCGACAAGCTGCTGGACTCGCCGCTGTCGAAAATTGGCGGCAAGGGTCTGTTCGTCAAGGAGCTGGAAACCGCGCTGCTGGAAAATGAAGCAGACATCGCTGTGCATTCGATGAAAGACGTGCCCATGGACTTCCCTGAAGGGTTGGGCCTTTTTTGCATCTGTGAGCGGGAAGACCCGCGCGACGCCTTTGTTTCCAACACTTACGCATCCCTGGATGAATTGCCCCTGGGCAGTATCGTGGGCACCTCGAGCCTGCGTCGCCAGGCCCAATTGCTGACCCGTCGACCCGACCTGCAGGTCCGCTTCCTGCGTGGCAACGTCAACACGCGCCTGGCCAAGCTCGATGCGGGCGAGTATGACGCGATCATCCTCGCCGCCGCCGGCCTGATCCGCCTGGGCTTCGAAGACCGCATCACCCGCGCAATCAGCGTCGAAGACAGCCTGCCGGCCGGCGGGCAGGGCGCGGTCGGCATTGAATGCCGTACCGCCGACAGCGAAATTCACGCACTGCTCAAGCCGCTTGACCACGCGGACACCGAAGTTCGTGTCACAGCCGAGCGAGCCCTGAACAAGCACCTCAACGGTGGCTGCCAGGTACCGATCGCCTGCTATGCCGTGCTCGAAGGTGAAAACCTGTGGTTGCGTGGCCTGGTAGGCGACCCGGAGGGCGGCACGTTGCTGACCGCCGAGGTGCGCGGTCCACAACGCGACGCCACGGCCCTGGGCATCCAGGTCGCCGAGGAACTGTTGGACAAGGGCGCTGGCGCCATTCTGCAAAAAATCTACGGCGAGGCCGGCCCGCAGTGACCCAGTGGCGAGTGCTGCTGACACGGCCTGCCGAAGAATCGGCAGCCCTGGCGGCGACATTGTCCGATGCGGGAATATTCAGCAGCGAACTGCCGTTGCTGGAGATCGAAGCCTTACCGGTCACGCCGGAACAACAGGCGGTCCTTGGGGCGCTGCAGCGCTATTGCGCAGTAATCGTGGTAAGCAAACCGGCGGCGCGTCTTGCCTTGCAACAATTGACCGCGCCCTGGCCGCGACTGCCGTGGTTCAGTGTGGGGGCCGCCACGGCACAGGTACTGGCCGATCAGGGTTTGGATGTCCACTATCCGCCAACGGGTGACGACAGCGAGGCCTTGCTTCAATTGCCGGCCTTGCGCGAGGCTATCGCATGCCCCGGTGCCAGGGTATTGATCCTGCGCGGCGAGGGCGGCCGGGAGTTGCTCGCAGAGCGTTTGCGCGAGCGAGGTGTTAGTGTCGACTACCTGGAGTTGTACCGCCGTTTTCTCCCGGCCTACGACGCGGGCGCACTCACCCAACGCATCCAGTTGGAACGCTTGAACGGCCTGGTGGTCAGCAGTGGGCAGGGTTTTCTACACTTGCAGGCCCTGGCCGGCTCCGATTGGCCTGAGGTGGCGAAGCTGCCGTTGTTTGTGCCCAGTCCGCGCGTCTACGAGATGGCGCGGGCCGCTGGCGCAGAAAAAGTTGTGGATTGTCGAGGCGCGAGTGCCTCGGCTTTGTTAGTGGCGTTAGGGAGCAATCCCGTTCCCACTCTCTGATACGCAAAGGACGGATACGTGAGCGAAACAGCCTTGCCTAAAGATGAAGCTCAGCCCGCGCTTGATGCGCCGGTCGGGACACCGGTCACCGCGCCACGCCGTGGCAATGGCCTGGCGGTCGTCGCGTTGCTGCTTGGCGCTGCCGGTGTTGCCGCCGGCGGCTGGGGGATCTGGCAGGTCCGTGCCCTGCAAGCCAGCAGCCAGCAGCAACTGGGTCAGGTGCAGACCCTCGATGACCAATCCCAGAGCCTCAAGCAGAGCCAGCAACAATTGGCCGCCCGCCTGGCGCAATTGCCCGGCGCGGATGAGCTGGAAGAGCGTCGACGCCTGGTTGCCCAGTTGCAGGGTGATCAGCAGCGCCTGAACCAGCGTCTGGAAACCGTATTGGGCGCCAGCCGCAAGGATTGGCGCCTGGCTGAGGCCGAGCATCTGATTCGTCTGGCCAGCTTGCGTCTGTCGGCTTTGCAGGACATCAACAGCGCCCAGTCGCTGGTCCAGGGTGCCGACGAAATTCTTCGTGAGCAAAGCGACCCAGGCGTGTTCGCCGCCCGTGAGCAACTGGCCAAGAGCCTGGCGGCTTTGCGCAGCACCGAACAACCGGACCGCACCGGCTTGTACCTGCAGTTGGCGGCGTTGCGCGACCAGGTGGTGCAATTGGCGGCTGTCGCTCCGGAGTATCAACTCACCGAGTCCGGTTCCCAGGGCCGTCCCAGCAGCGATACGGGTAATCAGTTGAGCCAATGGTGGGAACAGATCTCCCGTTATTTCCGTATCGACTTCAACCCGGATGACAACATTCGTCCGCTGCTGGCGGGCCAGGGGTTGAATCAGGTGCGCCTGGCCTTGAGCCTGGCGCTGGAGCAGGCACAGTGGGCAGCGCTCAACGGCGAGTCGGCGGTGTATAGCCGTTCGCTGGGCGAAGCGCGTAGCGTGTTGCAGGATAACTTCAACCAGGACAACCCGCAGAGCAAGGCGATGCTGGCGCGTATCGCCGAGCTTGAGCCCAAGGCCGTTTCGGTGGTGACGCCTGACCTGGCCGCAAGCCTGGCGGCCGTGCAGGCGTACCTCGAGCGCCGCCATTTGTCTGCCGACGAAGCCAAGGCTTCGGCTGCCAAGCCTGCGACCCAGGAGTAGAACCGATGAAGCGCTTCTATGTGATCCTGGTGCTGGCAATTGCGATCGCCCTGGCGCTGGCCGTGGGCATTTCCAAACACACCGGCTACGTGCTGATTACCTATCCCCATTTGCTGCATTACGAGTCCAGCCTGTGGGCCACATTGGTGGCGGTGTTCGCCATAGGCCTGGCGATCTACCTGATCCGAGTGCTGTTGGGTCTGGTCAGCGTTTCCGGCGGTGTGGTCAACCCGTGGTCGCGGCGCAATCGCAGCCGCCGTGTGCAAGTTGCAATCGAGCAAGGCCAGATGGACCTTGCCGAAGGCCGCTGGGCCAGTGCCGAACGCCACCTGCACCGTGCTGCCGAGGCGGAGCGCCAGCCATTGCTGTACTACCTCGGCGCGGCACGTGCGGCCAACGAGCTGGGCCGTTACGAGGCATCGGATGCTTTGCTGGAGCGCGCCCTGGCTCGCCAGCCCCAGGCGGAGCTGGCCGTTGCCTTGAGCCATGCGCAACTCCAGATGGACCGTGGCGATACGGAAGGTGCCCTGACCACCCTGCAGGCCATGCACGAGCGCCATCCCCACAACGCCCAGGTCCTGCGACAGTTGCAGCGATTGCACCAGCAGCGTGGCGATTGGTCGTCGGTGATTCGCCTGTTGCCCGAACTGCGTAAAGACAAGGTGTTGCCGGCCAGCGAGCTGGCTGAATTGGAGCGTCGGGCCTGGGGAGAAAACCTTGGCCTGGCGGCCCAGCGTGAGGAGCATGGCGAAGCCGGCTTGCAGTCCCTTGACCGCGCATGGGAGCAATTGACTTCAGCCCACCGCCAGGAGCCACAACTGGTGTTGGCTTATGCCGATCAACTGCGTCGACTGGGCGCCGATGCCAGGGCCGAGGAAGTGCTGCGCGGAGCAATCAAGCGCAGTTATGACAGCCACCTTATTCGGCTCTATGGCCTGCTGCGCGGCAGCGACCCGGCCCGTCAGCTGAAGTTTGCCGAAGGCTGGCTGAAGGATCATCCTGGCGATGCCAGCCTGTTGCTGACGCTGGGTCGTCTCTGCCTGCAGAACAGTCTGTGGGGAAAGGCCCGGGATTATCTGGAAAGCAGCCTGCAGGTGCAGCGCAATCCCGAAGCCTGTGCCGAATTGGCCCGTTTGCTGGCCCAATTGGGTGATACCGAGCGCAGCAACCGGCTGTTCCAGGAAGGCTTGGGGTTACTCGATAATCGTCTACTGGCCTCACCCTTGCCAGCACCGGCGCAAGCTTGAAGTAGGAAAGTGTTCACGGGTTGGCTCAGATCTATCTGTCAGCCAACCCTTTAACCCTTTGTAATTACTGAGCTTAAGTAGGCCTGTAATCAATTCTTACGTGTTGTAGGGCGATTTCCTCCGTGTGTTGACGGAATCTCCTTGTCTCTTCGCGGAATTGTCCGCTCCAAGGCGTATTGAAAGGGATCGGGCCTTTCCTCTACCGTAGCGACCTATCTCTTGCGGTGCGGATAAACAATGTCTTTGGCCCCTTTACGCTCCTTGTTTGTCCTGGCGTTCATGGCCGGTGCGCTGACGTTGGGCGTGTCTTTCTATCTGGAATATGGTGCGCTGTTACAGCCCTGCTTTTTGTGCCAGGTACAACGGTTGTTTCTCGCCGTCTTTGTACTGATCAACCTGATCGCCGCCCTGCATAATCCTGGCCGCGCAGGCGTGTGCCTATATGGGCTGGCGAGTATCGGGTGTGCATTATTCGGCGCCGTCACCGCCGGGCGCCAAGTGCTGCTGCAGAACACTACGTCGGATCAGATGCCCAACTGCTGGCCAAGCCTGGACTACATGATTGAGCACCTGTCGTTCTGGCGGGCTGTCCAGTCAGTCTTCAAGGGATCGGTCGACTGCGTCGAAATCAATTGGACGCTATTTGACCTCAGCGTTCCGGAGTGGAGCCTGCTGTTTTTCCTGGCGATGCTGATTCTGTGGAGCACACTGCTTTCCCGGTTGTTGCCTGGCCGGCGTCACGTATCACAAAGCGAGGAAAATTCTGTTCATGTGGTAGGACGGGATTAAACGCTTGTATGAACTTTCTCTCCTGCGTACCTTGAAGCCATAGTGATGCGGGCATAATCTGGCCCGCACGCGTTATCGAAACCGCTTGTCAGACGCGACCTCGTCCGATTGCCGCTTCAACCCTGAAGCATTGCGCGGGCACGGTGCAGCAGCGTCCCCTATAGGGAAGAGAGATCATCATGTTGGAACGTTGCAAGAATGCTCGCGAACGCTGGGGTGGCGTGCACACACTGATCGATAAGTGGTTGGATGCGCGTCGCAAATTGGTTCTGGCTTTTGATGAGTTGGGGGCCGAGCCTGGAGCGCTGGCCGAGAAACGTGAGCCGTTGCAGGACTTCTGTGTCGTACTGGTGGATTACGTTTCTGCCGGTCACCTGAGTATCTACACGCAACTCACCAAGGAAGCGGAAGCCTTCGAGGACAAGCGCGGTCTTGAGTTCGCTGAGACCCTTTACCCGCGCATTGATGTGATTACCGAAAAGCTGCTGGCTTTTAACGATCTGTGCGATGAAGGCAAGTGTGTCGCGGAAAAATTCAAAGAGCTGGGTGGTCTGTTGCATGAGCGTTTCGAGCTTGAAGATTGCCTGATCGAAGTGCTGCACAACGCCCACAAAGAAGAGCCTGCTCAGGTCTGATCGGGGCAATGCGATAAAAAACGGTGCGCTTGACGCACCGTTTTTTTATGCGTCAGTGGCGGGTCCCGAGTAACTCGATGTCGAAGACAAGGGGTGTGTAGGGCGCAATCAATTCGCCTGCGCCGTCCGCGCCGTAGGCTTGGGCCGAGGGGATTACCAGACGCCATTTCGCGCCGGTGGGCATCTGCTGCAATGCACTGCGCCAGCCACTGATCACGCTGTCCAGGCGAAACCACTGGGGTTGTGTGCTCTGGTCAAACACGCTTCCATCGGGCAGCCGACCCACATATTTCACCTGCACCTCATCAGTTGCCAACGGCTTGGTGCCGGTGCCCGGCGTCAACTCGGTGAGCAGGATGCCGTCCGCCAACTCACGCACACCCTTTGAAGCTTTTTCCTTCGACAAAAATTGCTGTTCGGCGGCGAGTGCTTTTTCGCTCTGCGGCGCTGGGTTGTCTGTGGCGTTCTGTGCTTCGTGCTGTGCAAGAATCTGTTCGATGCGCGCATTGTCCAGTGCCAATGGTTTGCCCTGGTAGGCTTGTTTAAGTCCATCGATCAGGGCCTGGATCTGCAAGTCGGGGACCTCCTGGCGCAAGCGTTCTCCGAGGCTGGCGCCCAGGCTGTAGGCGAGGTCATGCTGATCTTGGACAGCGGTTTTTGGCGGCGATTGCTCGTCCGCATGGGCGCTGGAAATCGCCAGGGCAAGCACTACGAAAAGGTAACGCGACATGGGTGTCCTCCCGCCTGAAGTGCGACGGATTATGCCAGCGTAAATGGCTGAGCAGTGGTGCGCTTTTCTGTTATATCGATAAGAATTTTCGTACGTTGCAACGCAACGCAAACGATACTGTCAACATGCCCTAGCGGCGGTAAGAGCAGAGGGCTAGTATGAGCCGCACCCACGTCAGCCAGGAGGTAAACCATGTCGGCCAAACAGAAGCCTGTAAATACCCCGTTGCACTTACTCCAACAATTGTCGGGCAGCCTGCTCGAACATCTGGAAAGCGCTTGTTCCCAAGCCTTGGCCGATGCAGAAAAACTGCTCGCCAAACTGGAAAAACAACGCGGCAAAGCGCAAGAAAAGCTGCACAAATCCCGCACCAAACTGCAAGACGCCGCCACTGCCGGCAAGGCCAAGGCACAAGCCAAGGCCAAAGACGCTGTTAAAGAACTTGAGGACCTGCTGGACGCCCTCAAGGATCGCCAAGCCGAAACCCGCAGCTACATTTCCCAACTCAAAAAAGACGCTCAGGAAAGCCTGAAACTGGCTCAGGGCGTTGGTCGTGTGAAGGAAGCTGTCACCAAGGCGCTGGGTACTCGTACTCCGGCTAAAGCTGTCGCAGCCAGCGCGGCCAAGAAGCCGGCGAGCAAGGCTGTTGCAGCGAAGGCACCGGCTAAAACGGCCGCCAAGCCAGCTGCTAAAACCGCTGCTGCAAAACCAGCCGCCAAGCCTGCTGCCAAAACCGCTGCTGCCAAACCAGCCGCCAAGCCAGCTGCCAAAACCGCTGCTGCCAAACCAGCCGCCAAGCCAGTCGCTAAAACCGCTGCTGCCAAACCAGCCGCCAAGCCAGCCGCTAAAACCGCTGCTGCCAAACCAGCCGCCAAGCCAGCCGCTAAAACCGCTGCTGCAAAACCGGCCGCTAAGCCAGCTGCTAAATCTGCTGCTGCCAAACCAGCCGCTAAGCCAGCCGCTAAAACTGCTGCTGCCAAACCAGCCGCCAAGCCAGCCGCTAAAACCGCTGCTGCAAAACCAGCCGCCAAGCCAGCTGCCAAAACCGCTGCTGCCAAACCAGCCGCCAAGCCAGCTGCCAAAACCGCTGCTGCAAAACCGGCCGCCAAGCCAGCCGCTAAAACCACTGCTGCCAAACCAGCCGCCAAGCCAGCTGCAAAACCGGCCGCAAAACCCGCTGCCAAGCCTGCTGCGGCAAAGCCAGCACCTGCAAAGCCAGCAACTCCCGCAGCAACTGCCGCTACCCCGGCAGCGTCCTCCGCGCCAGCCGCATCCGTCGGCAGCGCTGCTGCACCGGCAGCGCCAAGCGTCACCCCAACCAGCGCTTCCTAAGCGCGGGTGACCATGACGCGCAGCTGCTGCAGCGCGTTGTGGTCAAGGTTGGCGGCTTCGGTCGCCAGACCTTCAAGCCATTCCTGTCGACCTGTCACCTCGTTGCTCGACCATGACTGTGCCAGCGCTTCCAGGCGCATCAGCAAGGCTCGCTCGGCCTCCAGCTCCAAGGCCTTGACCTGCTCTCGCAATTCAGCCAGATGCGCATCCTGCTGTGCCATCGCCCGCCATTGCACACGTACCGCCCGCAAGGGTTCGACGACGTGCATCCGCCACGGCCGCGCAAGCTGTTGCAGTGCCACAACGCGCTCGGGCAGCCGCGCCACACCCCGTTGTTCCAGCCACGCACCACACAGCAGCAGGCACACATCCGCTCCCTGTTCCTGCAACCGCAGGCAAGCGGCCTCCACACCGGGGCGGGCATAAGTCGAGAGGGCAAAGCTCCACAGGTCAGCGCACATATTCACACCCAAGCCAGCGGTCAACGAAGCTGGTAGACTCCGCCGCCATTATGATCCGACTTCAAAGCCTAACATTACAGCGTGGCCCGCAACGTCTTCTTGAAGATGCCGAGCTGACCCTGCACGCCGGTCACAAAGCCGGCCTGATCGGTGCCAACGGCGCCGGAAAATCCACGTTGTTTGCCCTGTTGCTGGGTGAGCTGACCCCGGATTCCGGGGACTGCCTGCTGCCGGCCGACTGGCGTATCGCCCATATGCGCCAGGAGATCGACACCCTGGACCGCATCGCAATCGACTACGTGCTCGATGGCGACCTGCGCCTGCGCCAGGTACAGCACGACCTCGCCGCGGCGGAAACAGCCCAGGACGGCGCCGCCCAGGCGCGCCTGCACTCGGAACTCGACAGCGCCGACGGCTACACCGCCGACGCCCGCGCCCGCAAGATGCTGGCCGGCCTGGGTTTTACCAACGAACAGATGGATCGCCCGGTCGCCGACTTCTCCGGCGGCTGGCGCATGCGCCTGAACCTGGCCCAGGCGCTGATGTGTCCCTCGGACCTGTTGCTGCTCGACGAACCGACCAACCACTTGGACCTCGATGCGATCCTGTGGCTGGAAGACTTCCTCAAGAACTACCAGGGCACCTTGTTGCTGATTTCCCACGACCGGGATTTCCTTGACGCCGTGGTCGACAATATCGCCCATGTCGAACAGAAGAAAATCACGCTCTACCGTGGCGGCTATACCGCCTTCGAGCGCGCCCGTGCCGAGCGTCTGGCCCAACAGCAGCAAGCGTTCGAGAAGCAACAGGCGCAGCGCGCGCACATGGAAAGCTACATCGCCCGGTTCAAGGCCCAGGCCACCAAGGCCCGCCAGGCCCAGAGCCGGATCAAGGCCCTTGAGCGCATGGAAGAGCTGTCGGCGGCCCACGTCGATTCGCCGTTCGACTTCGTGTTCCGTGAGTCGGTGAAAATCTCCAGTCCCCTGCTCGACCTGTCGGATGCGCGCCTGGGTTATGGCGACAAGACCGTCCTGGAGAAGGTCAAGCTGCAGCTCATACCCGGCGCGCGGATCGGTTTGCTGGGGCCTAACGGCGCGGGCAAGTCGACGCTGATCAAGAATCTGTCGGGCGAGCTTGAGCCTTTGGCCGGGCGCCTGACCCGTGGCGAGAACACGGTGGTGGGTTACTTTGCCCAACATCAACTGGACTCGCTCGATGCCAAGGCCAGCCCGTTGTTGCACCTGCAGCGCCTGGCGCCGAGCGAACGCGAGCAAACCCTGCGCGACTTCCTCGGAGGCTTCGACTTCCGTGGTGCGCGCATCGACGAGCCGGTGCTGAACTTCTCCGGTGGTGAAAAAGCCCGACTGGCCCTGGCCCTGATTGCATGGGACCGCCCGAACCTGTTGCTGCTCGACGAACCGACCAACCACCTGGACCTGGAAATGCGCCTGGCGCTGACCATGGCCCTGCAGGAATTCAGCGGTGCAGTATTGGTGGTGTCTCACGACCGCCATCTGCTCAAGAGCACCACCGATAATTTCCTGCTGGTGGCCGATGGCAAGGTCGAAGAGTTCGATGGCGACCTGGACGACTATGCGCGCTGGCTGACTGACTATCGTCTGCGCAATGCGCCGGTCAGCAACACCCCGGTCAACCCGGACAAGACCGACAAGAAAGCCCAGCGCCAGGCCGCCGCCGCACTGCGTCAGCAGTTGGCCCCGCACAAGCGCGAAGCCGACAAGCTGGAGGCCGAGCTGGGCAAGGTGCATGAGCGCCTGGCCAGGATCGAAACCAGCCTGGGCGACAGCGCCGTGTATGAGGCCGCGCGCAAGGATGAATTGCGTGACTTGCTGGCCGAACAGGCCAGGCTCAAGGTGCGCGAGGGGCAATTGGAGGAGTCCTGGATGGAAGCCCTCGAACTGCTTGAAACCCTTCAGGCGCAGCTCGAGGCGCTGTCCTGATGGACGCGTTGCAACTGCCCTTGCCGGCGCAATGGATCGAACCTGTGTGGATCGGCGTGCAAATCCTGCTGATCCTGCTGGCCGGCTACCTTTCCCAGCGTTTTGTCGCCAAAGGCCTGACCCGCCTGGGTGAGCGCTATCCGTTCCCGCCGCAGTTGCTGATGCCGCTGCGGGGTGGCCTGCGCTGGGTGATCATGGGCAGCGCGCTGATCTTCGTGTTGGGCCGCCTGGGTGTATCTGCCACGGTGCTGTGGACGGCGCTGTCAGGCTTTGTGGCCGTGGCGGCAGTGGCGTTCTTCGCCATGTGGTCCGTGCTGTCCAATTTGCTGTGCGCCATTTTGATCTTCACCGTGGGTCCGTTTCGCCTCGGCGATATCGTCGAACTGGTGGACACCGTCGACAAGCCCGGCGTGAAGGGGCGCGTGGTGGCGATCAATCTGCTCTATACCACGCTGATCGAGGTGCAGGAGGCCGGCACCGACAGTGCGATGGTGCAAGTGCCCAACAGCTTGTTCTTTCAGCGTTCGGTACGGCGCTGGCCTGGTACGCACGTGTTCCCTGGCGACCGCTAGAATCATATCTTGTAAAAATTTATAGCCAGCCTTTGGTCGCCGGAGTTAGCTTAAGGCACAACCACAAACTCCCTTTCGAGGTGTGCTATGGCACTCGACACGTGGCTGGCTTTTCTCGTGGCCAGCTGGATCATTTCCCTTTCCCCCGGCGCAGGCGCCATCGCCTCGATGTCCAGCGGTCTGCAGTACGGTTTTGTACGCGGCTACTGGAACGCCATTGGCCTGCAACTGGGCCTGGCGATGCAGATTGCCGTGGTGGCGGGCGGCCTGGGGGCGATTCTGGCGACGTCATCGACCGCGTTCTATGCGATCAAATGGTTCGGGGTGGCGTACCTGGTGTACCTGGCCATCAAGCAATGGCGCGCCTTGCCGCTGGACATGACCGATGACGCGGCGATACGTCCGATCGGCAAGCCGCTGGCGATGATGTTCCGCGGGTTCCTGGTCAACGCCAGCAACCCCAAGGCGCTGGTGTTCATGCTCGCGGTGTTGCCGCAGTTCGTGAATCCACAGGCGCCGTTGGCGATTCAGTACCTGATCATCGGTGCGACGATGATCAGCGTCGACATGATCGTGATGGCCGGTTACACGGGTCTGGCCTCGAAAGTCCTGCGCCTGCTGCGCTCGCCCAGACAGCAGAAGCGTGTAAACCGTACGTTCGCCGGGCTGTTCGTCGGTGCCGCCGGTTTTCTCGCCAGCCTGCATCGCGCGACGGCCTGACTGAAGAAACTGGATCAAAATGTGGGAGGGGCGTGACGAAATAACACCTTGAGTCAAATCGGTTAAAGCTCAACAATAGTGTTACTTCGTATTTCCACCTGAGATTCATTCATGACTGCCCCTTTCCGCTTTCTCGCCTGGCTGATGCTGCCGGTGTTGATGTCGTGCAGCTTCAATCTATGGGCCGCGACCGCCGAAGGCGCACCACAGGCTCTGCATTTGCTCGATTACATCGGCGCCGACTACCCGCCGACGGTAGAGGCGGGCAAGGTGGTGGACGACTCGGAATACCGCGAGCAGGTGGAGTTCCTGGGCGTGCTGCAGGGTCTGGTCGCGCAACTGCCGGAAAAACCCGAACGCGCCGAGTTGATAAAGGGCGTCGATGAGTTGCTGGCGGCCGTCACTGCCCATGCAGACGGCGCAACTGTCGCCCGCCAGGCGCGTCAGTTGGGCGCCAAACTGGCAGTGGCGTATGAAGTCAGCCAGGCGCCGGCGATCACTCCAGATCCCACGCGCGGTGCGCCGCTCTACGCACAGCACTGTTCGGTGTGCCACGGTACTGCTGGCGCCGGCGATGGCCCGGCCGCCATGGGCATGACACCGCCGCCGGCTAACCTGCGCGATGCCACGCGACTGGATCGCCTGAGCCTGTATGCGATCTACAACACCCTGGGCCTGGGTGTCGAAGGCACCGACATGCCATCCTTTTCCGATCAGTTGGATGACCGTCAGCGTTGGGACCTCGCCACGTACATCGCAGGTTTCACAGCGGACCCGGCTGCGGCCAAGAGCGAACAGCCCTTCAACCTCGCCGACTTGGCGCGCCAGACGCCCAACGAAGTGCTGGCGG
>NZ_CVTX01000194.1:27138-30246 GCF_900005715.1 Pseudomonas sp. 34 E 7 | reverse complement strand
TCACCGGCGGTGGCGGCGCCTGTTCCACCACAGGCTGCGGGACCACCTCCGGCTCCGGCTCGACCAACGCCAGCTCGACCGCCGACTCGTCGTACACCGGCTCGACCTTCAAGGTCTGGGACTGGATACCCAGTGCAATCAGCACCAGCGCGACCAAGGCCGGGACACTGCCCAGCCACTGACGTACTCGAAACAGCAGGTACATGATCAGGACTTACGCGTGGCAATGGACACGGAGGTGAAGCCACCCAGGCGCAGGGTGTCCATCACTTCCACCAGGCGCGAAACCTCTACGCCTTTGTCGCTGTTGACGATGATCGTCGACTGGGTATCGGGCTTTTGCGCCGCCTTCAGCGCCGGCACCAGCGCGTCCACCGAGAGGTCCTTGCCGTCCAGTTGCAACTGGCCTTCCAGGCCCAGGGTGAGGATGAATTTGTTCTGCGGTTTGAGCTGCTGTGAACTGCTGGCGCTGGGCAACTGAGTCTTCATGCCCAGGGCCGGAATCACGTTCAAGCTCACCAGTACGAAAAACACCAGGAGGAACATCATCACGTCGATCATCGGGATCAGTTCGATGTGCGCCTTGCGCTTCTTGGGTTCATCCCAGGTTCTCATTCCGTTACCCCGTTATTGAATTAGGGGCAACACGCTAGCAAGCAAAAATGACCGAATGGTTAACTTTAATTGACGATTTGAAAGCTCTAGGACGGGGCTTTCAGAAAACTTACCCGTCAGTTTTTGGGCGTAACGAAACTGACATCCAGGACGTACATGCTCGAGAAATTTATCGCGAGAGCCGGCGCCCATGCCCACCACACTGCCTCGATTATCGACCCCGCGACTGTTGTTGCGAGCACTGGAAATGCATCAGGCACAGGTGCTTTTCACCCTCGCCAACGGGCCGGAAATTGCCGACAACACGGCGAACATTCCGTCGCCCTACACCTTGGAAACCGCCCGGGATTTTATTGCCGGGATCGCCGACAAGTACCGCAC
This sequence comes from Pseudomonas sp. 34 E 7, assembly GCF_900005715.1. Taxonomy (NCBI): domain Bacteria; kingdom Pseudomonadati; phylum Pseudomonadota; class Gammaproteobacteria; order Pseudomonadales; family Pseudomonadaceae; genus Pseudomonas; species Pseudomonas sp. 34 E 7. The sequence goes on along the minus strand of NZ_CVTX01000194.1, from coordinate 29,250 downwards.
CGGCGAGTTGCTGAACCTGGGGATGCATGTGCACGACACCGATGAATTGATCGGCATGGTCAGCCTGCGTATGAATGCCCGGCATCGCTATGGGCACTTGGGTGGTTGGGTGGCGGCGCATTGCCGTAACCGGGGTTACGCGGCAGAAGCGGCGAGGGCGGTGATGGACTTCGGGTTCAACGAGTTAGGCTTGCAACGCGTGGGTAGCCAGTGTTTTGCTCGTAACAAGGAATCGGCGCGGGTCATGGAAAAGATCGGCCTACGCTATGAAGGCTGCATGCGCCAGGCGTTTCTAAAGAATGGCGTGTTTGAGGACCAGCTCGGGTTTGCCAGCGTGCGTGACGACTGGGAGCGCTGCCTGTGAGCGGCGATATAGACCACACCCGGCGCCGAGTACTCGGCGGGCTGGCGATCGCTACGGCGTTTTCCATCCTCAGCCCGTTTGCGCGCAGTGCCGGGGTGGATTATCCGTTCACCCTCGGCGTAGCGTCCGGTGACCCATTGCCGGATGGCTTTGTGATATGGACGCGCCTGGCGCCGTTGTTCAATGCCGAGGACGGACGCGGTGGATTGCAGCGTGCGGTGCCGGTGCGCTGGCGGGTGGCCAGCGATGCGGCGATGACGCGGATTGTGCAACAGGGCGAGGTGATGGCGACCGGGCATTTTGCCCACTCGGTACATGTCGAGGTGGCGGGGTTGGCGACGGGCCGGCCGTACTGGTATCAGTTCGAGGGCCTTGGCGCGCAGAGTCCGATTGGTCAGGCACGCACCACGCCTGCGCGGCATGAGATGGCGTCCGCCCGGCTCGGGTTCGTCTCCTGCTCGCATTGGGAGCGCGGGTATTTCAGTGCCTACCGTCATCTCGCTGCCGAGCGTCCCGACCTGGTGTTTTTTCTCGGTGACTATATTTACGACAGCTCCTACGCGGCGGACTCCGGCAAAGTGTTTCGCGCCCACGGCAGCGGTAATGCGGTGAGCTTGAGCGACTACCGCAAGCGCTACGCGCTGTACAAGACCGATCCCGATTTGCAGGCCCTGCACGCCGCCGCGCCCAGCGTGGCGACCTGGGACGATCACGAAGTGCAGAATGACTATGCCAACCGCTGGTCCCAGGACCCAAAAATCCCCGTGGCGCGGTTTCTCCAGCAACGGGCGGCGGCTTACCAGGCGTTCTACGAACATATGCCGTTGCGTGCGAGCAGCCGGCCGCAGGGCCCGGATATGCGCATTTACCGGCGCCTGGACTATGGGCGGCTCGCGCGCTTCCATGTGCTCGACGGTCGCCAGTACCGTTCCGAGCAGCCTTGCATCGCGGCCGATGGCAGCCACCAAGGACATATTGTCACCACCCCCTGCAGCGACTTGCGTGACCCCGCCCGCACCTTGCTCGGCTGGCAGCAGGAGGCCTGGCTGGACCAGGGCTTTGCCCAGTCCCGGGCGCAGTGGAATGTGATCGCCCAGGACTTGTTGGTGGCGCCGCTGATGCAGCGTGACCTGACTCATCACAAAGTCGGCCGCTGGACCGATGGCTGGGATGGCTATATGGCCAACCGCAAGCGAATGCTGGCGTCCATCCAGCGCAACCGCGTAAATAACCCGGTGTTCTGGGGCGGGGATATCCACTCTTTCTGGACCACGGACCTGCACGCCGATGCCAATGACCCGGACTCACTGGTTGTGGCGACTGAATTCGTCGGCTCGTCGGTGACCTCCGATGGCCCGCCCTATGAGGCCTTCACGAAAATCCTGCCGCTCAATCCCCATGTGAAGTTTTTTGACAGTCGCCAGCGTGGCTATGTGTCGGTGGAACTGGACGCGCGAAAGATGCTCACGCACTTTCGCGTGATCAGCGACCCACGCGACCCGGCAGCCACGGTCTCGACGTTGCAGTCGTTTGTGGTGGAGCCGGGCAGGGCGGGGGCGATGGCTGTGTAGCCTGGGCTCAAATGTGGGAGGGGGCTTGCCCCCGATGGCGTTGGTTCAGTCAAAAATGCGCCTACTGACACTCCCTCATCGGGGCATAGGTATCTACACAACTCAGCAGCGCCCAACCGTAACCACGATGCGAAGCGAGCCGCTCTTGATCTTGATCTGCTTTTGATCCTAGGCGCC
>NZ_CVTX01000194.1:24998-27070 GCF_900005715.1 Pseudomonas sp. 34 E 7 | reverse complement strand
AGCAGCCGTTACCGCAGAAACGGATATGTACTCAGTCTGATCCAGCATCCTGGTCGGCCCAGAGGCCGCCATCGGGGGCAAGCCCCCTCCCACATTTGGACCTCGGAGCGTCAGGTAGATACGCGTTAGCTTCCTCGCCACAGGTGCGGTGTCGCACCAAAATTGTGTAGATACCTATGCTCATCGGGGGCAAGCCCCCTCCCACATTTTGAGGCTCGGTGTGTCAGTTGATTTCGTAGCGTACCGACAGTGCGCCCTTTTTTTCCGAGAGGGCCAGGATCGTTACCTGACCCAGTTCGCTCAGTGCTTGAACATGCGTGCCACCGCACGCGTATGCCGGCAATTCACCGAAGCCGACTTCTCGGGTGCCTTCTTCCAGCGTCATGTGGCGTGGATAATCTGCGGCGATCCACTGGTTGACCAGTTGCTGGAGGACCTGCGCATCCATCTCTTGCGCGGCTTCGCCGCGGATAAAAGTAATCTTGCCTTCACCCGGCCAATGATGCGCCTTGATCGGCATCCAGCCCAAGCGTTCGCCGGCATTGCCAATCAGGTGTCCCGCTGAGTGAAGGCGCGTGTGCAGCGCGCGGCGTGATGCATCGACCCGCGCCGTGATGGGGCCGGGTTCCAGGGGTTGATTGACGTAATGCACCACATGCGTTGCGTCCTGCGTGACGCGCAGCACCTGGCTGTCGCCCAGCCACCCGGTGTCGAAGGGTTGGCCGCCGCCTTGGGGATGGAAAATCGTCGATTGCAGGATCACCGCAAATTGCTCTTCGTGAGGCGTGCAGCTCAGCACTTCCAGCTCGGCTGTCAGGTGATCGTGGGTGAAAAACAGGCGCTCGGTCATCGTGTACATCCGCATCCAGGTGATGCCACAGTATAAATAGTGCGCTGATAGGCGATAATCCATTCAAATATCAATGGACCTGTGCGTCATGAGCATCAATCTTCCTTTGCCGCTGCTGGGTGAAATGGCGATTTTCGTCAAGGTGGTCGAAACCGGCAGTTTCTCCGAAGCGGCGCGGCAACTGGGCGTTTCACCCTCGGCGGTGAGCCGCAGTATTTCGCGCCTGGAACAGGCACTGGCAACCCGCCTGTTGCAACGCACCACACGCAAGCTGCGCCTTAGCGAGGGCGGCGAAGAGGTGTTCAAGCGGTGCCGCGAGATGGTCGGCGCGGCGCGTTCGGTAATGGAGATCAGCGGGCAATTTACCCATGAAGCCGAGGGCCTGGTGCGGGTCAGCGTGCCCAAGGCAGTGGGGCGGTTTGTGGTGCATCCGCATATGCCGGCGTTCCTGCGGCGCTATCCCAAGGTGGATGTGCAACTGATCCTTGAGGATCGGCCTGTGGATCTGATCGACGACAATGTCGACCTCAGCATCCGCATCACCGACAGCCCGCCGCCCGGTCTGGTCGGGCGGCAATTATTGCCGATCGAACATTTGCTCTGCGCAACGCCGCAGTACCTGGCCGAGCATGGCACGCCGAGCCATCCCCATGATCTGCTGGAGCACAGTTGCATCTATCTGGGCGAAACCCCCGGTGACTCACGCTGGAAGTTTCGTCGGGACGGCAAGGCGGTGACGGTCGGTGTGCGCGGGCGGTATGCGGCGAACCACACGGGCGTGCGGCTGGATGCCGTGTTGCAGCATGTGGGGATTGGCAGCTTGCCGTATTTCACGGCGCGGCACGCCTTGGAAGAGGGACGGTTGGTGCAGGTATTACCGGCGTGGGATTTTATCGCGTCTTACCACGGCGAGGCGTGGTTGTTGCATTCGCCTACGCGCTACTTGCCGCCCAAGCTGCGCGTGTTTATTGATTATCTGGTGGAGTGCATGGCGAAGGAGCCGACACTGCGCAGTCGGTAGAAATGGGGTTAAACATGTGGGAGGGGGCTTGCCCCCGATGGCGGTGTGTCAGTCACCGAATGTGTTGACTGATGCGCCGCTATCGGGGCATAGGCATCTACACAACTCTGTAGCGCTCAACCGTAACCACGATGCGAAGCGAGCCGCTCTTGCTCTTGATCTGCTTTTGATCTTGATCTCAGGCGCCCCGTTAAACCACGC
>NZ_CVTX01000194.1:4855-24739 GCF_900005715.1 Pseudomonas sp. 34 E 7 | reverse complement strand
CCTCCCACATTTGGACCTCGGAGCGTCAGGTAGATACGCGTTAGCTCCCTCGCCACAGGTGCGGTGTCGCACCAAAATTGTGTAGATACCTATGCTCATCGGGGGCAAGCCCCCTCCCACACAAGCCCCTGATAATCAGTGCTTGCTCTGGTCATCCGGCATGGCCAGCAGTTGCTTTTCCTGGTTCCAGTCGAACGGTTCGTCGTTCAGCTCGGCTTCATAGCGACGTTCTTCAAGGGCCTGGTACAGGTCCAGTTCTTCGTCGGGCATGAAATGCAGGCAATCACCGCCAAAGAACCACAGCAGATCGCGCGGCACCAGGTGGGCGATCTGCGGGTAGCGCAGGATGACCTGGCTCATCAGGTCCTGGCCCAGGTACTGGCTTTCGATGGGATCGACGGGCAGCAGGGCGCGCAGTTCGTCGAAACGTTCCAGAAACAGCGAATGGCTTTCCTCGGGTACCTGTTCGGCTTCGCCGACGGCAACCAGGATGCTACGCAGGTGGTCGAGCAAGGCGAGATGATCGGCAACGACGTTGGACACGAGATAAGTCCTCTAAAGCAAAAACGGGCGCGAGAGTATATGCCTCTCGCGCCCGTTTTTATATGACCGCCGGTATCAGCGGACTTTACCCTCAGCCTGCATCAGCTCGTCCTTGCTGAAATCATCCACGTCGATCACCTTGCGACGCGCCGCTTCGGCGTCGCGCAGGGTTTGCGCTTCGGCCGGTTGCAGCACGCCGGCGTGCAGCGCGGCGTCGATGGCGGACTCACCGGCAGTCGGTTTGACCTGTCCGCTCTTGAGCGCGGTGTGCAGTTTTTTCTGCAGGGGATGGCTGGCGCCGAGCAGGTCATAGGCGTGTTGCAGCGCGCCCACCGGATCTTCCGCCGATTGTGGGCGATAGCAGCCCGCCAGCAACTCTTCCAGGGTCGGGTCGCCCTTGGCGCGGCCGATCACGGCGGCAACCTCGGCATCCAATGCATCGGATGGCCCGGTATGACGACGCCCGAACGGGAACACGATCACCCGCAACAGGCAGCCCAGGATTTTATTCGGGAAGTTGCTCAGCAGTTCATCCAGCGCACGCTCGGATTGGCCAAGGCTTTCCTCCATGGCCCAGGCGAACAGCGGTTCCAGGTGGTCCGGCGAATCCAGGTCGTGGTAGCGCTTGAGCGCCGCCGAGGCCAGGTACATGTGGCTCAGCACATCACCCAGGCGCGCCGACAGGCGTTCGCGGCGTTTCAACTCGCCGCCCAGCAGCATCATGCTCAGGTCCGCGAGCAGGGCGAACGCGGCGGCCTGGCGGTTCAGCGCGCGGAAATAACCCTGGCTCAGACGGTTGCCCGGGGCCTTTTCGAAGTGACCGATGCCCAGGTTCAATACCAATGTACTGGCGGCGTTGCTCACGGCGAAACCGATATGTTGCATCAGCAGGCCATCGAACTCCTTCAACGCCTGGTCATGGTCTTCACGACCGGCCAGGGCCATTTCCTTGAGCACGAACGGATGGCAACGAATCGCACCCTGGCCGAAGATCATCAAGTTGCGCGAGAGGATATTCGCGCCTTCCACGGTGATGAAGATCGGCGCGCCTTGCCAGCTGCGGCCCAGGTAGTTGTTCGGGCCCATGATGATGCCCTTGCCGCCATGTACGTCCATGGCATGGCTGATGCACTCGCGGCCGCGTTCGGTGAGGTGGTACTTGAGGATCGCCGACAGCACCGAGGGTTTTTCGCCCAGGTCCACGGCATTGGCGGTGAGCATGCGAGCGCTGTCCATCAGCCAGGCGTTGCCGCCGATGCGTGCCAGGGCTTCCTGGATACCTTCGAAGGCTGACAGCGGCACGTTGAACTGTTCACGGACCTGCGCGTATTGGCCGGTCACCAGGCTGGTGAACTTGGCGGCGCCGGTGCCCACCGCAGGCAGGGAGATTGAACGACCCACGGACAGGCAGTTCATCAGCATCATCCAGCCCTTGCCGAGCATCTCCTGGCCACCGATGAGGAATTCCAGGGGAATGAAGACGTCCTTGCCCGAATTCGGCCCATTCATGAACGCGGCGCCCAGGGGCAGGTGACGGCGGCCGATTTCCACACCCGGGGTGTCGGTAGGGATCAGCGCAAGGCTGATGCCCAGGTCTTCTTCGTCGCCCAGCAGATGATCCGGGTCATGGGCCTTGAATGCCAGGCCGAGCAAGGTCGCGACCGGGCCGAGGGTGATGTAGCGCTTTTCCCAGTTCAGGCGCAGGCCGAGGGTTTCCTTGCCTTCCCACTCACCTTTGCAGATGACGCCGGTGTCGGGCATGGCGCCCGCATCGGAGCCGGCCAGCGGGCCGGTCAGGGCGAAACACGGAATATCGTCGCCACGCGCCAGGCGCGGCAGGTAGTGGTTGCGTTGTTCGTCGGTGCCGTAGTGCAACAGCAACTCGGCGGGGCCCAGGGAATTGGGCACCATCACGGTGGACGCCAGATCACCGCTGCGGGTGGCCAGTTTCATCGCGACCTGGGAGTGGGCATAGGCGGAGAAGCCCTTGCCGCCGTATTCCTTGGGAATGATCAGGGCGAAGAAACCATGAGTCTTGATGTGCTCCCAGGCCGCAGGGGGCAGGTCCATGGCCTGGCCGATTTCCCAGTCGCTGACCATGGCGCAGAGCTCTTCGGTGGGCCCGTCGATGAACGCCTGTTCTTCTTCAGTCAATTGCACCTTGGGGTAGGCCAGCAATTTGTCCCAGTCAGGACGCCCGCTGAACAGTTCGCCGTCCCACCACACGGTGCCCGCGTCGATCGCATCGCGCTCGGTTTCGGACATCGGCGGCAGGACTTTCTGGAACCAGCTGAACAGCGGCTTGGTGAAGTATTGGCGGCGCAGGTCGGGCAGCAACAGCGGCAGGGCCACGACGGCGATCAGCACCCAGAAAATCAGCAGCAGCCAACCCGGGGCGTGGCTCCAGGCGCCCATCGCCAACAGGTAGACGGCGACCACACCCAGGGCAGGCAGGGGCGCAGTGCGCCGGTGTGCCAGGTAGGCAATGCCGACCACCAGAACCAGTATCCACAACAACAGCATATTCAATCCTCCGTGAAACCAGGGCGAAACCACCAGGGAGCTTAGACGGCGTCCGGCCAAGCGGGGTGATCAGGGTGTTACAAGTTTGTACTGGGGACAGCCATCAGTGCGCTATGTAGCTGAGTACCGCTTCATCGCCAGCCTCTTCATCAGTGACCGCCCTGTGGTGGTGGAGTTCGCCCCGAGACGTCGCGGAACCCATGGGGATTTATATGACCGGTCAGTCTTCGCCGTGCAATCGGTGAGACTGTGCGTTGCGCTGACTCAATGCCGGGCGCCATGCAGAGTGATTCAAGCCGCGCCTGAACCGGCGTATGCTGCGGCGTTCATCAAGCCATGTTCAACAACGATAAGGCGCGGTCATGCTGAAAATCTGGGGTCGTAAAAATTCATCAAACGTCAGGAAAGCACTGTGGTGCGCCGAGGAGCTCGGCCTGGACTATGAGGCAATTGATGCGGGCGGGGCGTTTGGTGTGGTCGACACCCCGCAATATCGGGCCTTGAACCCCAATGGCCGGGTGCCGATGATTGAAGATGGCGACTTTGTACTGTGGGAATCCAACACCATCGTGCGCTACCTGTGCGCCAAGCACGCGTCGGAATTTTACCCCAGTGACCTGCAAATCCGGGCCGGCGCCGAGAAGTGGATGGACTGGACCACCTCGACGCTCGCCGATCCATTCAAGGCAGTGTTCTGGGGCATCCTGCGTACACCCGCCGAAAAGCGCAACTGGGACGGTATCAACGCCGGGCGCCAAGCCTGCATCGATGCGCTCGACACCGTTGAACAAGCCCTGGCTGCGCAACCCTACCTTAGCGGCCAGGCGTTCGGCATGGGCGATATCCCACTGGGCTGCTTCATCTACGCCTGGTTCGAAATGCCCATCGAACGCCCGTCAATGCCTAACCTGGAAGCCTGGTACCAGCGCCTGCAACAACGTCCGGCCTACCGCAAAGCGGTGATGACCGCGTTGACTTAATACACACTATTAATACGGGTGACTGTACTTGTGCAGCGCGGGCACGCACCATGCTCGCACCTCATCGCAGGTTGAACTACCTGCGGTGTGCCCTCATCTATTGTTTCTATTCTTTTCTTTGGTGCGTAATCAGATATGAGTTCCGCTCTGTCCATCCGGCAGCTAACCAAAACCTACGGCAACGGTTTCCAGGCCCTGAGTGGTATCGATCTGGACGTTGCCGAAGGTGACTTCTTCGCCTTGCTCGGCCCCAACGGTGCCGGCAAATCCACCACCATCGGTATCCTCTCGACCCTCGTCAACAAGACCAGCGGCACGGTGAATATCTTTGGCCATGACCTGGACAAGTCCCCGGCGGCGCTCAAGCGCTCGATCGGCGTGGTGCCCCAGGAATTCAATTTCAACCAGTTTGAAAAGACCTTCGACATCGTCGTGACGCAGGCCGGCTACTACGGCATCCCGATGAAAGTCGCCAAGGAGCGCGCCGAGCAATACCTGACCCAATTGGGCCTGTGGGACAAGCGTGACGTGCCTTCGCGCTCGTTGTCCGGAGGCATGAAGCGCCGCCTGATGATCGCCCGTGCGCTGGTGCATGAGCCGCGCCTGCTGATCCTCGACGAACCCACCGCGGGTGTGGACATCGAGTTGCGTCGTTCGATGTGGACCTTTCTCACCGAGCTGAACGAGAAGGGCATCACCATCATCCTCACCACGCACTATCTCGAGGAAGCTGAACAGCTGTGCCGCAATATCGGCATCATCGACCACGGCACCATTGTCGAGAACACCAGCATGCGTAACCTGCTGGGCCAGCTGCATGTGGAAACCTTCCTGCTCGACCTGAAGAACAATCTGTCGGCGCCGCCGCAACTGTTGGGCTACCCAAGCCGTCTGGTGGACAGCCACACGCTTGAAGTCCAGGTGGACAAAGCCATGGGCATCACTGCGTTGTTCAGCCAACTGGCGACTCAGAACATCGAGGTAACGAGCCTGCGTAACAAAACCAATCGCCTTGAGGAGTTGTTCGTGTCCCTGGTGGAGAAAAATCTGGCGAAGGTGGCGGTATGAGTTCCGAACTGCAACCCAACCTCGTCGCGCTGCAGACCATCGTCTACCGCGAGGTGAAGCGCTTTACCCGAATCTGGCCGCAGACCCTGCTGCCACCGGCGATCACCATGGTCCTGTACTTTGTGATCTTCGGAAACCTGATCGGTCGGCAGATCGGTGACATGGGTGGCTTCACCTACATGGAGTACATCGTGCCGGGCCTGATCATGATGTCGGTGATCACCAACTCCTACGGCAACGTGGTGTCGAGTTTCTTTGGCAGCAAATTCCAGCGCTCCATCGAAGAACTGATGGTTTCACCGGTGTCGCCGCACACGATCCTGATCGGCTACACGTTGGGCGGCGTGCTGCGCGGCTTGATGGTGGGCGTGATCGTGACCTTGCTGTCGTTGTTCTTTACCCACCTGCAAGTGCATCACCTGGGGGTCACCATTCTGGTGGTGGTACTGACGGCAACGATCTTCTCGCTGCTCGGCTTCATCAACGCGGTATTTGCGCGCAACTTCGATGATATTTCGATCATCCCGACGTTCGTGCTGACGCCGCTGACCTACCTGGGCGGGGTGTTCTACTCCATCACGTTGCTGCCGCCGTTCTGGCAGACCGTGTCCCTGGCCAACCCGGTGCTGCACATGGTCAACGCCTTCCGCTACGGCATCCTGGGAGTGTCGGATATCAAGATCAGCGTGGCGATCACCTTCATGATCGTTGCCACCATCGTCTTGTACGTCGGATGCGCGCGATTGCTGGTGAGCGGGCGTGGGATGCGGACGTAATACTGGTTAAACGCGGTTGAAAATGTGGGAGGGGGCTTGCCCCCGATAGCGGTGTGTCAGCCAGCTTATCTGCAGCTGACACACTGCCATCGGGGGCAAGCCCCCTCCCACATTTGGTTTTGTGTCAGGCCTTCAGACTTGCAGTGCAAGGTCGATCAGGGCATGCAGCTCTTCGACGCTCAGGGGCTCTGTCGAAAACAGAATACGAAACACCGTGGGCGCCGCGAGCAGGTTGATCAGGCGGTCCACGCTGGGGGCTGCCTGCTCCGGGTAACGATCGACAATGACCTGCAATTGCCCGCTCAAGATACTCACGCAATACCCCGGCGTCAGGCTGCACTGCACGTCGCGCATCATGTTGCGCCCGGGCTCCGAACTCATTTCGTCCAGGTATTGCTCAGCCCAGGCCAGCAGGTCGCCGCGCAGGCTGCCGGTAGTGGCCGGCTCGGTGTCCGGGCGCATGCGTGCCAGGGCTACGTCAGCCAGCACGGCGGAGAGGTCGCCCCAGCGACGGTATATGGTCGAGGGGGTGACGCCCGCGCGTGTCGCAATCATCGGTACGGTGATGGTGGCGCGTTCATGGGCCTGCAGCAGTTCGCGGACGGCCGAATGCACCGATTCTTGTACCCGGGCACTACGGCCCCCCGGGCGAAGGCCTTCTTTGATCGCCATGGATAAAACCTTAACACAAAGAATTTGCTTTAAGCGTCGACGGGTAGCACACTTCACAAAAGCAAAATATTAGCTTTAGCGGAGCGTGCCTATGTCAAGCAAGCCTATGTCCAGCAAGCCTATGCCCAGCAACCTTTCTCAACGTTCCAGCCTGACATTCCTGGTCATCACCGTACTGACCTTTCTCGCCGCCTCCAGCGCGCCGACGCCCCTGTATCAGGTGTATCAGGACAACCTGCATTTCTCCGCAGCGATGCTGACGCTGATCTTTGCCGTGTATGCCGTGAGCCTGCTGGCGGCGCTGCTGACGGTGGGCTCGCTGTCGGATTATGTCGGGCGCAAGCCGGTGATTTTCGTCGCGTTGGTCCTGAATATCGTGGCGATGCTGCTGTTTATCAACGCCGACAGCACCGCCTACTTGATTGCCGCGCGCGCGCTGCAAGGTTTCGCCACCGGGACGGCGACGGCAGTCCTGGGTGCGACGTTGCTTGACACCGACCGCCTGCGCGGGCCGATGCTCAACAGTCTCGCGCCCATGCTGGGAATGGCCAGTGGCGGCCTGGGCAGCGGTTTGTTGGTGGAATACGCACCGTGGCCGACCCAACTGATCTACTTCGCCCTGCTCGGATTGATGGTGCTTCAGGCGTTGTATGTCTGGCGCTTGCCGGAAACCGTCAGCCGCATTCCGGGGGCCTTGAAGTCCCTGGCGCCGACTCTGCATGTACCGAAGCAGGCACGCCGTGCCCTGGCCTTGGCCATGCCGCTGAATGTGGCGGTATGGGCGTTGGGAGGGTTCTTTTCATCCCTGGCGCCCTCCCTGGTGCGGGCCGCGACGGGGTCGACGTCGCACCTGATCGGCGGTGGCCTGGTGGCGGTGATCACCCTCAGTGGTGCGGTGATGATCTACAGCCTGCGCGAGCACCCTGCGGACAAGGTCATGCGGCTGTCGGCGGTACTGCTGGCGACCGGCGTGGCGCTGTTGCTGGTGGCTGTGCAAAGTGCCAGCCTGTGGCTGTTCTTTGCGGCCAGTGTGGTTGCCGGCCTGGGTTTCGGCGGCGGGTTCATGGGCAGTGTGCGCAGCATCGTAGGGTTGGCGTTGCCTCACGAGCGAGCGGGGTTGATGTCGGCGTTCTATGTATTGAGTTACCTGGCGTTCTGCCTGCCGGCGCTGTTGGCCGGTAACCTGAGTCGCGAATTCGGTTTGATCGCGACCACGGATGCGTACGGCGCGCTGATTATTCTGCTCGCCGTGGGTGCCTTGGCCGGACTGGCATGGCAGCGCACGCCAGTGCCGAACATCTGTAAAACAGATAACTGTTAGAGATATTACCCGTTATATAGATATTCGATACGCTTCTATGATGGCTGCAACCTCATGCGAGGAAGAGGATTGCCATCATGACCTGCTCGACAAGCATCAGCTATAAACCCTTCAGCCACCTGACCCGTCCCCGGGAAGTGATTCGCCAGTTCACCCCGAACTGGTTTGCCGCGACCATGGGGACCGGCGTGCTGGCGCTGGCCCTGGCGCAACTGCCGGTCAATCTGCCTGGTTTGCGTGCGGTCGCCGAAGGCCTGTGGATGTTCACCATCGGCCTGTTCGTCTTGTTCAGCGTGCTGTATGGCGCACGTTGGCTGATGTTTTTCCACGAGGCGCGGCGGATTTTCGGGCATTCCACGGTCTCGATGTTTTTCGGCACCATCCCCATGGGCCTGGCCACCATTCTGAATGGTTTGCTGCTGTTCGGCCTGCCGCGCTGGGGCAGTGCTGTGATTCCCCTGGCCGAAGCCCTTTGGTGGCTGGACGTGGCCATGGCGTTGGCCTGCGGTGTGTTGATTCCGTTCATGATGTTCACCCGCCAGGAACACAGCATCGACCAGATGACTGCGGTGTGGCTGCTGCCGGTGGTGGCCGCCGAAGTCGCCGCCGCCAGCGGTGGCCTGCTGGCGCCGCACCTGGCCGATGCCCATGGGCAACTGGTGATGCTGGTGACCAGTTACGTACTCTGGGCGTTCTCCCTGCCGGTCGCCTTCAGCATCCTGACCATCCTGATGCTGCGCATGGCCCTGCATAAACTGCCGCACGCCAATATGGCGGCATCGAGCTGGCTGGCGCTGGGCCCTATCGGCACCGGTGCCCTGGGCATGTTGCTGCTGGGCGGCGATGCGCCGGCGATCTTTGCCGCCAATGGCCTGCCGGGAGTTGGCGAAATGGCCAACGGGCTCGGCCTGGTGGCCGGCATCACCCTGTGGGGCTTCGGCTTGTGGTGGATGTTGATGGCGGTGTTGATCACCCTGCGTTACCTGCGCGGCGGTATTCCGTTCAACCTGGGCTGGTGGGGCTTTACCTTTCCGCTTGGGGTTTACGCGCTGGCCACGCTCAAGCTTGCCAGCGTGCTGCACCTGGGGTTCTTCAGCGTATTGGGCAGTGTGCTGGTGGTGGCTCTTGCGCTTATGTGGCTGATCGTGGCCACACGCACGGTGCAGGGCGCCTACAAAGGCGAGCTTTTTGTTTCGCCATGCATTGCGGGGCTAGCGAATAAGTAAGCGGGATTAGGTAAAGTCGTGGCCTGACTAATAACAGGCCACGCAGGAACACGGACGATGAGCCACCCCTCACAATTCACCTTGCTGCGCACACGGCGTTTCCTGCCGTTTTTCATCACCCAACTTTTGGGCGCTTTCAACGACAACATCTTCAAGCAGTCGCTGATTCTGGCGATTCTCTACAAGCTCAGCATCGAGGGCGACCGTTCCATCTGGGTCAACCTGTGCGCCTTGCTGTTCATCCTGCCGTTTTTCCTGTTCTCGGCGCTGGCCGGGCAGTTTGGCGAGAAATTCAATAAGGACGCGTTGATCCGCGCGATCAAGCTCGGTGAAATCGTGATCATGGCCGTGGGTGCCACCGGTTTTCTCTTCAATCACCTGGAATTGATGCTGTTGGCACTGTTCGCCATGGGCACCCACTCGGCGCTGTTCGGCCCGGTGAAATATTCGATCATGCCCCAGGCCCTGCATGACGATGAGTTGGTCGGCGGCAACGGCCTGGTGGAAATGGGCACGTTCCTGGCGATTCTTGCCGGCACCATCGGCGCGGGCATCATGATGTCGTCCACCCATTACGCGCCGGTAGTGGCCGTGGCGATTGTCGGCGTGGCGGTACTGGGGTACCTGGCCAGCCGCAGCATTCCACGGGCGGCGGCCTCCACGCCGCAATTGCGCCTGGACTGGAATATCTTCACCCAATCCTGGGCCACGTTGCGCATGGGCCTGGGGCAGACCCCGGCGGTGTCGCGGTCCATCGTCGGCAATTCATGGTTCTGGTTCGTCGGCGCGATCTACCTGACCCAGATTCCGGCCTACGCCAAGGAATGGCTGTATGGCGATGAAACCGTCGTGACCCTGATCCTCACCGTGTTCTCGGTGGGGATCGCCCTGGGCTCGATGCTCTGCGAAAAGCTCTCGGGACGTAAAGTGGAGATCGGCCTGGTGCCGTTCGGCTCGTTCGGCCTGACGGTGTTCGGCCTGCTGCTGTGGTGGCACTCCGGCGGCTTCCCCCAGAATATCCAGGCCAACGACTGGCTGGCGGTGCTCGGCTACGGGCAGGCCTGGTGGGTGTTGTTCGATATCCTCGGCCTGGGCGTGTTCGGCGGCTTTTACATCGTGCCGCTGTACGCGCTGATCCAGTCGCGCACCGCCGAAAACGAGCGTGCGCGCGTGATCGCGGCCAACAACATTCTCAATGCACTGTTCATGGTGGTGTCGGCCATCGTGTCGATCCTGCTGCTGAGCGTGGCCAAGCTGTCGATCCCCGAGTTGTTTTTGGTGGTGTCGCTGCTCAACATCGCGGTCAATACCTACATCTTCAAGATCGTGCCCGAGTTCACCATGCGCTTCATGATCTGGCTGCTCAGCCATTCCATGTACCGCGTCGAGCACCGCAATCTGGAACGGATTCCGGATGAAGGCGCGGCCTTGCTCGTTTGCAACCATGTGTCGTTTGTCGATGCGCTGCTGATTGGTGGCGCAGTGCGTCGGCCGATTCGTTTTGTCATGTACTACAAAATCTACCGTTTGCCGGTGCTCAACTTTATCTTCCGCACCGCCGGAGCGATTCCGATTGCCGGGCGTCACGAGGACATCCAGATCTACGAAAAGGCCTTCGCGCGGATTGCCGAGTACCTGAGGGATGGCGAGCTGGTGTGCATCTTCCCGGAAGGCAAGTTGACCGGGGATGGCCAGATGAATGAGTTTCGCGGTGGCGTGACGCGCATTCTGGAAGAGACGCCGGTGCCGGTGATTCCGCTGGCGTTGCAGGGGCTGTGGGGCAGTTTTTTCAGTCGCGATCCGAACAAGGGGTTCTTTCATCGGATCTGGTCGCGGGTGGTGCTGGTGGCGGGGGAGCCTGTTCGTACAGAGGACGCGACGCCTGCGCAGTTGCAGGCTGTGGTCGGTGTTCTGCGGGGGAGTGTCAGGTAGTTCTGTGCTGGAGGGACTGGCCTCATCGGGGGCAAGCCCCCTCCCACTTTTGATTTGTGAACGCATTCAAAATGTGGGAGGGGGCTTGCCCCCGCTGGCGGTAGCGGCCTAAGCGCTGATCTTGAGTCCAATCAGCCCGCAAATGATCAACGCCACGCTGGCCAACCGAAACAACGCCATGGACTCCCCAAACAGAATAATCCCGGCGATCACCGTGCCCACCGCACCCACGCCGGTCCATACGGCGTAGGCGGTGCCCAGCGGCAGTTCCTTCACCGCCAGCCCCAGCAGGCCAAGGCTGATGGCCATGGCGGCGACCGTGAGTACGGTGGGCAGGGGCTTGCTGAAGCCGTCGGTGTACTTCAGGCCGACGGCCCAGCCGACTTCAAACAATCCGGCGAAAAACAGAATGATCCAGGACATGATGACCTCGCTTTTTCAGGCGGGGTCGTCCCCGGGTTCAACGCGCATTGGCGTCGCGGGGTCGTCCCCGCGAGGTGCCAAGAGTGCCGAACATGGGCCGGTCGATCAAGTGGGCGGGGTATTCTCCAGCGCGCGGCGATCTTCCTTCTCGCTCATGCGTCGAAAGTAAGTCGAGAGCAACGCCCCGGAAATATTGTGCCAGACGCTGAACAGCGCACTGGGCACCGCCGCCAGTGGCGAGAAGTGCGCACTGGCCAACGCGGCGCCGAGCCCGGAGTTCTGCATGCCCACTTCCAGCGCCAACGACTTGCGTTGCGCCAATGGCAACTTGAACAGGCGCCCGGTGAAGTAGCCGAGCAGGTAGCCGAAGCTGTTGTGCAGCATCACCACGGCCATGATCAACAGGCCCGACTCGGCAATCTTCGCCTGACTGGCGGCGACCACGGCGGCCACGATGATCACAATGCTGACCACCGAGACCAGTGGCAGCACATCGACCGCATGACGAACCCGATCACCCAGCAAACGTTGCGCGACTACGCCGAGCACGATCGGCAGCAGCACCACTTGCAGGATCGACCAGAACAGCTCCATGAACGACACCGGCAGCCAGGCCGAGGCCAGCAGCCAGATCAGCGCCGGGGTGAGCAGCGGGGCGAGGAGGGTGGTGACGGCGGCGATGGCCACCGACAGTGCCAGGTCGCCACGGGCCAGCCAGGTCATTACGTTGGATGAAGTACCGCTTGGGCAGCAGCCCACCAGAATCACGCCAACGGCAATTTCCGGCGGCAGGTGAAAGACCTGGCACAACAACCACGCCACGCCGGGCATGATCACAAAATGCGCGACCACGCCCAGGGCGACGCGCCACGGATGGCGGGCGACCTCGGCGAAGTCTTCGAGTTTCAAGGTCAGGCCCATGCCGAACATCACCAGGCCCAGCAGTGGGACGATGGCGCTTTTCAGGCCGAGGAACCAGCTGGGTTGGAGAAATGCGACGACGGCAAAGATCAACACCCAGTAGGCGAAGGTATTGCCGACGAAGCGGCTCAAGGCGGCGAGTGCGCGCATGGAAGGTTTCCTTTCTTGTTCGATTTTTGAATTGGCAATGCAATCAAAAGTGGGAGGGGGCTTACCCCCGATGGCGGTGTATCAGCTAATGGATTTTTGACTGATACACCGATATCGGGAGCAAGCCCCCTCCCACATTTTGACTTTCACATGGCTTAGATGCCTTGTGGGGTCTCTTCACCGCCGAGTGCTTCCACCAACGCCGGCAGGAATTCGCCGAAGGTCAGCATCATCAGGGTAAAGCTGGCGTCCAGTTGGCCCAGGGCTTCGTCGCCGCCGTCCTGTTCGGCCTGGTCCTGCAGCAAGTCTTCGAACTTCAGGCGCTTGACGGTCATCTTGTCGTCGAGCATGAAGGACAGCTTGTCCTGCCAGGCCAGGGACAATTGGGTCACGACTTTGCCGGTGGTCAGGTGCAGCTGGATTTCTTCGCCGGTCAGGTCCTGGCGCTTGCAGCGCACGATCCCGCCGTCTTCGTGGGTGTCGCGCAGTTCGCATTCGTCGAGCACGAAGAAGTCGGCCGCCGGTTTCTGGGTGGTGACCCAGTCGGTCATGATCGCCGTCGGTGCGGTTTTTACGGTCAGTGGGCGCACCGGCAGGGTGCCGATCACTTCGCGCAGGGTGGAGAGCAAGTCTTCCGCGCGTTTCGGGCTGGCCGAGTTCACCAGGATCAGACCCTGTTTCGGCGCGATGGCGGCGAAGGTCGACGAGCGACGAATAAAGGCGCGTGGCAGGAAAGCCTGGATGATTTCATCCTTGATCTGGTCGCGTTCCTTTTTATAGACCTTGCGCATTTGCTCGGCCTCGATTTCCTCAACCTTCTCTTTAACCGCGTCGCGTACCACGCTGCCCGGCAGGATGCGTTCTTCCTTGCGCGCGGCGATCAGCAGGAAATCCCCGCTGACGTGGACCAGGGGCGCGTCTTCACCTTTACCAAAGGGTGCAACGAAACCGTAAGTGGTCAGTTCCTGGCTTGCACACGGGCGCGCCAGTTTGGTGGCCATGGCCGCTTCCAACGCCTCGGCATCAACAGGCAGATCTTGGGTCAGGCGATAGATAAGCAGGTTCTTGAACCACATGGGGTGAGTCTCTCCTCTATACAAAGGGGGGCATTATTCTCTTGATCACGCCGCAGGCCAACCCTGCGTAAGCCATTGGAAGGGCTGAAAAAAAAGATTTAAGAAAGTGCTTGCCAGACCTGGGAGCGCTCCGTAGAATGCGCGCCACACCGAAACGAAGGGTGATTAGCTCAGCTGGGAGAGCATCTGCCTTACAAGCAGAGGGTCGGCGGTTCGATCCCGTCATCACCCACCATTCGCTTCATGTGTTACGCGCAGCGGTAGTTCAGTCGGTTAGAATACCGGCCTGTCACGCCGGGGGTCGCGGGTTCGAGTCCCGTCCGCTGCGCCATATTCGGTAACCTGGAATGCTGAACGCCAGGTCACCACGGAAAGCCCGCTCATTGAGCGGGCTTTTTATTGCCCGCAATATGGCGAAAAATCGTGCGGTAAACTTTTTTTAAATAAAGTGCATTTAAATCAAGACATTACGGTTTTTTGGTGTATGATGCGCCCACACCGAAACGAAGGGTGATTAGCTCAGCTGGGAGAGCATCTGCCTTACAAGCAGAGGGTCGGCGGTTCGATCCCGTCATCACCCACCATTCGCTTCACGTGTTACGCGCAGCGGTAGTTCAGTCGGTTAGAATACCGGCCTGTCACGCCGGGGGTCGCGGGTTCGAGTCCCGTCCGCTGCGCCATATTCGGCAACCTGGAACACTGAACGCCAGGTCGCCACAAGAAGCCCGCTCATTGAGCGGGCTTTTTTTCGTCTGCACAATTGTGCTGCAATTGCATCTCCAGCCACGGTTTCCAGTCAGACAATCAAGTTGCGCCGCCAGAGCAGCAGCGAATGCTGCTCTGGCGTGACGCACGCTCAACCGATTTGACTCGCCGACTCCACCGCCGTTTCAGGCTTCCTGCTACGTGTCAGCTGATAAGCAATGGCCAGCCATATGAACCATCCGGGCATGACCATCAAGGCAACGCGGGTGTCAGGTCTCAATGCCAGCAGGCAGAGAACGAAGCCCATGAACGCCAGTGAGAGCACTGCCATTGGGATGCCGCCCGGCATCTTGTAGGCAGATTTAGCGTGAAGCTCAGGACGCTTTTTGCGATAGGCAATGTAGGACGCGAGGATGGTCGACCAGGTGAATATCACCAGAATCGCCGACACCGTGGAAACGATGGTGAATGCGGTCATGACTTCTGGAACGATGAACAGCACAAGTACACCCACCAGCATCAATAATGTCGTGAAGGCCAGGCTCAGCAGAGGCACGCTATTGCCCGATAGCCGCCGAAAAATACCCGGAGCATTGTCTTGATTGGCCAGCCCGAACAGCATACGGCTTGATGAGAATACGCCACTGTTGGCCGAGGAAGCGGCGGATGTCAGAACCACGAAGTTAACGATGCCGGCTGCTGCGGGAAAGCCTGCGACGAGGAACAGTTCGACAAAAGGACTTTTCACAGGTGAAACCTGCTGCCAGGACGTCACGGCAATAATGCAGCCCAGTGCCAACACGTAGAACAGGATGATTCGCAGCGGAATCGAGTTGATTGCCTTGGGTAGGGTCTTCTCCGGAGATCGGGTTTCTGCCGCTGCGGTGCCGATCAGTTCGGTGCCGGCAAAGGAGAATATCGCCATCTGAAAACCGGCGAAAAAACCCAGCAAGCCATTCGGGAATGCCGCCTGTTTATCCACCAGGTGACCCAGGGACGCGGTAACGCCACTGGGGGATACGAACGAGCTGGCAATCATCACGAGGCTGACGCCAATAAGCGTTACGACGGCGATGATCTTGATGATCGCGAACCAGAATTCGACCTCACCGAAAAGCCTGACCGTCAGCACGTTCAAGGCAAACAGGGTCGCCAGCATCCCGATAGCCGGTATCCAGGCAGGCAGTTGGGGGAACCAGTACTGGAAAAAGCCGCCCACGACAACGGCATCGCCGATCACTGCAACGCTCCAGCTCAGCCAATACGACCAACCGAGAAAAAATGCGGCGCGAGGCCCCAGGTAGGCGCCGGCGAAATCCGCAAAGGTCTTGAAATTCAAATTCGATAACAGCATTTCGCCCATGGCGCGCATGACGAAATAAACGAACAGGCCGATGATCATGTAGATGAGGATGATCGAGGTGCCGGAGAGGGCGATGATCTTTCCGGAGCCCATGAACAAACCCGTGCCAATGGCTCCGCCCATGGCCATTAACTGGATGTGACGATTGCTGAGCGTGCGCTGCAGCGCAGGCTGCTCAGCCCGCTCTGATGAATTCGATTTCATTTCAAAACCTCTTGATCTTATGTTTTTGAGTTTTGGCAGAAAAATGGGTATCCAGCGCCACTGTCAGGATGCAATGGCGGGTGACGGTGTTGTTTTATTGGGGCAGTGACGGCCCGCTGCAGATGCCTTGGGGCGTCACTCGCAGATCAACTGGCCGTGCGCAGAGGGGCGGCTTTGGTGGGTTGCTGATCAAGCATCTGGAACAGGTTTTTTATATTTTCAGGCGTGGGTACCAGGTGGATGTGCCGGCCGACTTGATGTTCGTGCGCCATCACCTGCAGGTAGCGAAGCGATGAGAAATCCTCGAGGGCAAAGCCCACTGAATCGAATACCGTCACCTGTTCATTGTTCTCGCGTCCCTGGACGTCGCCTTGCGCAATCCGGAAAAACTCGATGACGGGTGAGTCGGCCTCCAGTTGCTGAATATCACCTTCAATCCGCGTTTGAGGTTCAAACTCCACGATGACCCGAGCGTTGCGCAGGATGTCGGCGTGCAGTTCGGTCTTGCCCGGGCAGTCGCCGCCGACGGCATTGATATGCATACCGGGCTCAATCATCTCGGACGTCAGGATCGTCGCGTAGGCCTTGTCGGCGGTAACGGTGGTGACAATGTGCGCGCCCTTGACCGCCTCCTGTATGGAGTCGGCGTGAATCACTTTGATCGTCGGGAAAGCCGCCAGGTTGCGCAGCAGCTTGAGTGAGGCGTCGCGATCAATATCGAAGATGCGAATTTCATTGATGCCCAGCATTTCGTGGAAGGCCAGCGCCTGAAACTCGCTCTGAGCACCATTGCCAATGAGCGCCATCGAGGTTGCCCCAGGACGGGCAAGCGCACGCGCGACCAGTGCCGAGGTTGCCGCGGTGCGCACAGCAGTGGTCAGTGTCAGCTCGCTGAGCAGGGTTGGATAGCCACTGTGGACATCGGCCAGCAGACCGAATGCCATCACCGTCAGCAGGTTCTGCTGACCATTGTCCGGGTGGCCATTCACGTACTTGAAGGAGTACTGCTTGCCATCGTCGGTAGGCATCAGCTCGATCACACCATTTGCGGAGTGATTGGCCGTGCGCGGCGACTTGTCAAACTGCGCCCAGCGTAAATAGTCTGCTTCGATGTAGGTGGCCATCTCACGGATTGCCCGGCGGATACCAATCTTGGCGAACAGGCGTGCGGCATCATCGACATCCAGGAAGAGCGTCATTTTTTATTCTCCAATCTATCCAGTTACGCGTTGTAGAGTCAGGGGGATCAGGCGCGCTTGCTCTCGAAGCCATGCAGTACGTTCACCGCATTGATGCCGATTTCATCGACCATGTAGCCGCCTTCCATCACAAAGAGGGTGGGGCAACCCACACTCGCTATCAGCTCGCCGATCCCGATGAAGTCCTCGCTTTCCAAAAGGAAGTGGCTGATCGGGTCGTCCTTGAAAGTGTCGACGCCCAGTGAGATCACCAGTACTTCTGGCGCGAACTGCTGAAGTTTTCCGCAGGCATGAAGCAGGGCGTCGCGGTAGCGTTCCCAGGCGGTGTTTTTCGGCAATGGATAGTTGAGGTTGAACCCTTCGCCGTGGCCGGCGCCGATTTCATCGCTGAACCCCGAATAGTAGGGATAGGACACGGCCGGTTCGCCGTGCAGCGAGATAAACATCACGTCATTGCGCGGGTAAAAAATGTTCTGGGTACCGTTGCCGTGATGAAAGTCGACATCGAGTACCGCGACACGTTTGGCGCCCTGAGTGATTGCCTGCTGTGCAGCAATGGCCGCATTGTTGAGATAGCAGTAGCCCCCCATATATTCACGCGCCGCGTGATGGCCCGGCGGACGACACAGGGCAAAGGCACTGTCGTGGCCTTCGTCAATAAGTGCCAGCCCCGTCAGGGCGATATCGGCACTGGTCTTGACGGCCTGCCAGGTCGTGGCGGTGATTGGCGAGCCGGCATCCATTGCGAAGAAACCGAGTTTGCCGTCAATGAATGTCGGCACTTGATCGTTGGCCAAGTCACGTACAGGCCATACCAGTGGCAGGGCGTCATGGGTGCGTCCTGTGGCGCACCACTGCGACCAGGCGCTTTCCAGGAAGCTCACATAGCGTTCGCTGTGGGCGTTGACGTAACACGAGCGATCAAACACGCGCGGTTCGACTATCCGGCCAAGGCCTGTTTGCTTGACACGGTTGTAAACGGTGTCGGCCCGACTGGGCTGCTCAAACGACGGCTTGAGCACGCCATCCTTCAACTCGGTGCCATGGTGCAGACGGTGGGAATCACTGAAAACTGTAAACATTCTGCGCATCCGTTAATGTGAGCCAGTGCAAATATTCTGTTCTGGTCGGGACGCGATTTCTTTGCTTT
Organism: Pseudomonas sp. 34 E 7; assembly: GCF_900005715.1. Lineage (NCBI taxonomy): Bacteria > Pseudomonadati > Pseudomonadota > Gammaproteobacteria > Pseudomonadales > Pseudomonadaceae > Pseudomonas > Pseudomonas sp. 34 E 7. Next base: position 6,507 of record NZ_CVTX01000194.1, on the reverse strand, counting down.
GTCTTCATGCTTAAGGATATTTATCGGGCGATTTAACTCAGGAACAGCGTAATGAAGAAAAATATATCCAGGCGCATCAGCCTCGACGAGACCGATCTGGCCATTCTTGAGTTGTTGCAGGAGGACGCGAGCATTTCCAATGCCGAACTCAGTGAGCGGCTTTCATTGAGCCTCACGCCTTGCTGGCGACGGCGCAAGAGAATGGAAGAGGCGGGCGTGATCAAGGGTTATCAGGCAACGCTGGATCGAAGAATGCTCGGGCTGGATATCATGGCGTTCGTGCACATCCGCTTTTCCACCCATGCCGATCATGCGCCGGATGCCTTCGAGGCAGTGATTGCGCAATTGCCGCAAGTATTGGCCTGCCACAAAATCACCGGAGACGCCGATTACGTGCTTCAAGTGTTGGCAGAGGATCTCGACAGCTATAGCGACTTTATCGAGCAAGTGCTGAGGCGCCAGGTCGGTATTGCGTCTATTCAGTCGAGTCTGGCGTTGCGTGAAATCAAGACCGGTAGTCGCATTGCCATACCCAAATTGAGCAAGGGTTAATCGGGATGGGCACCGCACTACGCTCGGTGTGCAGTAGAGCAATCGGGGAAATTGAAGGCAAAGGCAGCGTTCGGTTCGCGTCACATTGCAACGGGAGGGGCGTCATGCAGCACCTGGATCACTTATCCTTGCACTTGTTCATTCTGCTCTGTGAAGAGGGCACGATTGCACGCGCCGGCGAGCGGGCATTCATTAGCCGATCGCCTGGGTCACCAGCGCAAATTCGGTGACCCCGGCGCTTGATTGGGGCGGTATCCCCCGCACCATGCGTGGCGCGTTATCTACGCACGGCAGCCCGAGGTTCTCCAGCCAGTCGGCCAACCCGCATGCGCTGGGAATATCGAAGCGCACGAACGCGCCCGGGATCAACCGAAGAAGGTGAGTGATCAAGTGTCGGGCCTGCTCCGGGTGGTGCGCGACGACGGGGCCAATGAGGTGGCCGCGACCAAATTCGCGGAGCATGGCGCACCCCTGCAGGTGCCCCTCTACCTCGATGCCCACCACATGCTCGGCCGTCGGTAGCAGGTCGTTGAGTACGCCGGTGCGGTCCAGCCCGCTGCCGGCGTTGGCCAGTTCGATCACCTTCGGGTAGTCGACTCGGCTCACTACGCGACATTGCCCGTGGCGGCTCGCGGGCAAGGGCTCCGGCATCTGCGGCACGCCCTGATATTGCTGAATCCGTGCAAATTCAACGAATCCCATGCTGGCGTACAGCGGCGCGCCTGACTCGGTGGCATTGAGGATCGGCGTGCGTGGGCCCACGGCGTCCAGGCACAGATTCATCAAGCGCCGTCCGATGCCTTTGCTCCGGTGCTCATGACTGACGATCACCAGGCCGATGGACGAATAGGCCCCCTGATGACAGGCGAATGCGATGCCTGCCAAGACACCGTCCTGTTCGGCGACGAAGCCTTCGGAGATACGCTGCACCATCGCCCAGTCCTCCTCGCGATGAGGCCATTCAAGGTGCACGGAGAGTGCATGGGCGGCGGGCAGGTCGGCGGCGGTTGCCGGGCGATACAGGTAAGCGGGACTCACATCGGTTTCCTCTGCTGGCATGCAGGCACTGCGCCTACGGCGCGTTGCGGCTGTGGCGGTAA
>NZ_CVTX01000194.1:3798-4839 GCF_900005715.1 Pseudomonas sp. 34 E 7 | reverse complement strand
TTGATCCCGCCGATAGGGCGGTGTTCTGCCACGCCGAACCAGGGGTTGAATGACTGGTTGTCGCAGGCGAGATTCAGCGCGGGCGTGTCGAAGTCCTGCGCCGGGACCCGCACCCTGGCCACGGTTTCAAAAGGCGCGTCGCTTTCCTTCCATTCGATGCTGGTGTCTTCGATGGGCATGAATGTCTGCGGGTTCTGTCGCTGGATCTGCAACACGAAGCATGCCGGCACGCGGTCGGTGGACAGTTGTTGATTGAGCGCGCTGCGCAGGAAGTTCGGCAGGTCCTGGTTCTGTTTGGGCAATGTGTATTCAGGACAGCTTTGCGGGTCGGGGGCGACGCGGAACTTGGCGTTGGCCGCACCGAACTTGTAGGGCGAAACCGAAAAGTAGGTGGTCTGCGTCGGGCTGGCCGGGGCAGGGGCGAGGGTGGCCAGGGCGATGAACAGGTGGCGTATCTGCCAGGTGCGCGGGTCGGCCTTGGGGAAGAACGCCAGCACTTTTTTGCCATCCGCCTGGGCACCGATGTTCTGCGCATATTCGGCCACATCGCTGACAAAGAAGTTCGGGTGGCTGAACATCACGAAGTCCTGCTCGGTGCGCGCTTGCTGATCGGCCATCAGCTGTTTGCCGGGTACGTCGAGCAGCTTGATGGCCATGCCGCGGGCATCGCGGATGCTGTCGAATTGCGGGTAGGCATTGCCGTTGGACAGCCGCATCATCGCCTGCCAGGTTTTACCCGGCGTTGCGAACACGCCCTGGCGCAGTGCCGGATCGAGGTCGGCCAGCACGCTGACTTCGGCCTTCACACAACCATGGGCCTTGGCGTGGGCATCGCGCAGGTAGCGCGTGCCCTCGCGGTGCTGGTCGACGATGCGCACGGCGGTCTGGATGATGCCCTGGGTCATGGCGGCTTCACCGGGCGGAATCTGCTCATCCGGCGACACCGGGCCGCTGTGCTGCCAGGCGTACCACGCGCTGGCGCCAAGCCAACCGAGCAGGCCCAGACCCACCAGCCACAGCAGGGTTTTGCCGAGAAACCCG
>NZ_CVTX01000194.1:0-3746 GCF_900005715.1 Pseudomonas sp. 34 E 7 | reverse complement strand
AGGGGCGGTCATAGGGGGATCGAATCATCATGGCAGTTGTTGCTCCAGCGGGCTGCCCAGCACTTTGAGGTATTCCAGCAGCGCCCAGCGTTCCTGTGGCAGCAAGCCACGGCCGATGACGCCGTTGCCACGCTGACCGGCACGGAATTCGTGGCCGCTGTTGTGGTTGCCGGTGATTTTGGTATTGAACACAAAGGCATTCTTGAACGCGCCGGTCTCAAAGCCGAGATGGCGCGGATCGTAGTTGAAGGTGCCTTTATAGAAGGTGGTGCTGCGCTCGTCCTGGGGCGAGAGCAACTGGTAGATCGTCGGCACCGAACCGTTATGCAGGAACGGCGGCGTTGCCCAGACGCCAGCCAGTGGCCGCGCTTTGTAGGCGCGCAACTCGCGCACACCGATGGGCAGGCCGTACCCGTCCAGGCGCGGGCGTTCGGCCGGGGTCACGCCGGCGGCGCGGTAAGCGTGGTCCTCGACGAACGCGGTGACGTAGGCCAGGCCCTTGGCCACGGACATCTTTTTCAGGTCCAGTGGCTCGGTGGGCGTGGGGTGCAGTTGGACGTTGAGCCCGGCCAGCTCCGCCGGGTCCCATTGCAGGGCACTGAGGTCGTAGCGCTGGTCGGCGATGTTGTTGGCGGTGCCGGGGTCGGTGCCGATGTAGTCCACCGGCAGCATCTTCAGTTGCTGCACCGGCCGGCCGCCTTCTTGCGTGACGGTGGGCACGTGACAGCCGGCGCAGTTCTCGGCGAACAATGCGCGGCCCTGGGCGGCAAGGGGCTTGTCGATGGCGCCGAACAGGTCTTCGGGCCAGGTGGGTGGCTTGAGACGTTGCAAGGTCTCTTCGATCAGGTTCAGGTCGCGCACGCGTACGCTGGAAGGGTAGCGCGCATCGCCCTGCAGGGGCTGGCCGGCGCTGTCGAAGAAGTCCAGGGTCGCGCCGACGCCGAGGGCTTCACCGATGTTGCGGGCCATGGGCTGCTGGGCCGAACCGTTCCATTGCACCCAGTCGAAGGTCCATATATCCCACAATTGCGGGTAGTCCACCGGCGCGTTGGCGATGCGATAGTTCTGCGGGGAAATGGCATCGCCAAAGCTGGCATTGGCGATGCGGCCGAAGGCGTCGGTGCGGCCCGGCCCTTCTTCGGTGGGGTATAGGCCACGGTGGGTATCGTTCCAGGCAACCTTGAGGAAGCGGTTCAGCGACTGCTTGAAGTCCTGGCGCAGTTGGCTGTGCTCGGCGTCGTAGCGCTCCCCCAGGACCTGGCGGGCGAAGCGCTCGAATTTCCACGGGTTGTAATAAGTCGCCGCAAGGCTGGCGACCAGGGCCTGGCCGAAGCTGCCGCCGCGCAGGGTCGGCACGCTCGACGGCAGTACATGCTGGGCGGAGCCGCCATCGATACGCAGGGCCTGGCCTTTGAAGTGCAGCTCGCCGGTGTGGCAGGCGGCGCAGGTGATATCCAGGTATTCAACGTTGCTGCCCGCATTTTTATGCCGGGCGAAACCCACCGGCAGGTTGCCGGGGTTTTGCGCGCTGGGCGCTTGCCGCGGGTCCACCAGGAAGCCGAAGCGGGCCAGGTACTCCGGCGAGGCAAAACGGCGCTCGGAAAAGGGCAGCTCCAGCGCGGTGAACCAGTCGTAGTGCAGGCCTTTGACCTGAGTGCCCTGGGGCGTGAAGTAATAGGTCTGGCGGTCGGCGGCACTCCATTGGTCCTGATAGTGCACCTGCTCCACGGGCACGTAGTCCGGCAGCCTGGGGTTGATCGTGTAATAGAGCACCACGGCCAGAATCAGGCCCAGTACCAGGAGGATCAGGAGTAAGACACGGGTGAAAATGCGCAAGTTAACTATCCTTGTCGGTTGTTCGCGTTGTTATGCCACTACGCCAAGGGGGCGGCAAGTGGCCATGAGTCTGGAGTGACAGGTCCCACGATCCGTCGCGGACCTGCATCATGAATGAAATTGCTTTTAAACACGTGAACTTATCAGACGTTTCCTGCTCACATGCCGGTAGCCATTGGTCGTGGCCGCCTGATAAGCTCGCGACTTTATTCGAATGCCCTTTTGGCGCATGAACAAGGAAATAGCATGAAACAGCATCGGTTGGCGGCGGCGGTGGCCCTGGTTAGCCTGGTACTTGCGGGTTGTGATTCGCAGACCAGCGTAGAGCTGAAAACCCCGGCGCAGAAAGCTTCCTACGGCATCGGCCTGAACATGGGCAAAAGCCTTGCTCAAGAAGGCATGGATGACCTGGACTCCAAAGCGGTAGCCCAAGGCATTGAAGATGCTGTCGGCAAGAAAGAACAGAAGCTCAAGGATGACGAACTGGTTGAAGCCTTTGCCGCACTGCAAAAGCGCGCTGAAGAACGCATGACCAAAATGAGTGAAGAGTCGGCAGCGGCCGGCAAGAAATTCCTCGAAGACAACGCCAAGAAAGACGGCGTGGTCACCACTGCTTCCGGTCTGCAGTACAAGATCGTGAAGAAAGCCGACGGCGCCCAGCCCAAGCCTACCGACGTCGTGACGGTTCACTACACCGGCAAGCTCACCAACGGCACTACCTTTGACAGCTCCGTGGACCGTGGCAGCCCGATTGACCTGCCGGTCAGCGGCGTGATCCCGGGTTGGGTCGAAGGCCTGCAACTGATGCACGTTGGCGAGAAGGTCGAGTTGTACATTCCGTCCGACCTGGCTTACGGCGCCCAGAGCCCGAGCCCGGCGATTCCAGCCAATTCCGTGCTGGTATTTGACCTGGAGTTGCTGGCCATCAAGGACCCAGCCAAGGCTGAAGCGGCTGACGCACCTGCTGCACCTGCCGCCAAGAAGTAATCGGCGCAGCGAATAACGACAACGCCCCGTTTCGACGGGGCGTTGTTGTTTTCGCCGACGGGTATTTACCTGGCTCCCTGCGATCTAATTGTGGGAGGGGGGCTTGCTCCCGATGGCGGCCTCGGGGCCGACCAGGATGTTGAGTCGATCCCGGTCCAAATGTGGGAGGGGGCTTGCCCCCGATGGCGGCCTCAGGGCCGACCAGGATGTTGGATTGGGTTGAGTACATATCCGTTTCTGCGGTAACGGCTACTTAGGGTTCCGCCCTGACGGCGGCTCACTTTTGAAAAGCGCAAAAGTAAGCAAAACGCTCTTGCCCCACCACTCGGCACCTCGCCTAGGCTCGGTGTGCCCTCTCTCCGGCTTGAATCCGTGGGCCGCCGCAATGGGCCATCCCTGGCCCAGTGCGGCTAACCCGGCGTCCTGCCGGGTTGCCCACGGATTCAAGCCTGCGTTCGGCCAGCGTGGTTTAACGGGGCGCCTGAGATCAAAAGCAAAAGCGCGGCGGCCTTAGAGCCGACCGGTATTTTGTGTCGATCCTGGCCAAAATGTGGGAGGGGGCTTGCCCCCGATGACGGCCTCAGGGCCGACCAGGATGTTGAGTCGATCCCGGTCCAATGTGGGAGGGGGCTTGCCCCCGATGGCGGCCTCGGGGCCGACCAGGATGTTGAGTCGATCCCGGTCCAAATGTGGGAGGGGGCTTGCTCCCGATGGCGGCCTCAGGGCCGACCAGGATGGTGGATTGGGTTGAATACATATCCGTTTCTGCGGTAACGGCCACTTAGGGTTCCGCCCTGACGGCGGCTCACTTTTGAAAAGCGCAAAAGTGAGCAAAACGCTCTTGCCCCACCACTCGGCACCTCGCTCATGCTCGGTGTGCCCGAACGCAGGCTTGAATCCGTGGGCCGCCGCAATGGGCCATC